>JAYUWQ010000944.1:0-7043 GCA_043753485.1 bacterium | reverse complement strand
TGATTCTTCAAAAACTCGAACGCACGGCCATGAAAGGAAAAATGACCCGCAAGTCCTTGGATCGTTATCAATGGCCGCTGGGCGCCGGATTGCTGCTGCTCACCGCCGGTTGGCTGGCAGGCATTGTGAAGCGGCACCGCGGGACGGCCCAGCCGGCGCTGGGACTGACGGCCGTGCTCCTGACATGGGCTTGCGTCCAGCCCGCTCCGGCGGGGGCCGCGACGGTGCCGGCTGCGGTGGATCAGCCGGAAGGAAATCCGTGGTCTTTTTACGAAAAGGGGAACTACGAGGCCGCCCTGCATAATTTCAAAAAGCGCCTCACTCCGGAGGGCGGGACGGCCACGGCAAGGGCGGGCGATCCGGCGTTGGAGTTCGGGCGGGGAGCGGCCGCTTTCAAGAACCATGATTACGACACCGCGGTCGATGCCTTTGGAGCCGCCGTCCTGACCGAACGGGTGCCGCTGCGGGCGGAGGCCCACTACAATCTGGCCAACGCCATTTACCAGCGGGCGGCCGGGCTGGCCAAACAGGCCAAACCAAAAACGCTCGCCAAACTAAGCTTCATCGATGGTCTGATCCGGCAGTTGGAAAACAGTCTGGAAAACTATCAGCAGGCCATGACCCTGCAGCCGGAGCATGCGGACATCAAAGCCAATCACGACACCACCGATGAGTTGATCCAGAAGCTGCGCCAAATCCGCAAGCAGATGGCTGAGCAGCAGGGAGAAGGCAAAGGCAAGGACAAGGGGAAAAAGAAGGGCAAAAAGGGTGAAGGCCAATCGCCCGGGAAAGGCAAAGGCAACGGCGAGGAGGAAGAAGGCGGCAACGGACCCAATGGTGAGGAAGAGGGTGAAGGCGAGGGCGAGGAACCAGGCGAAGGGTCCGGCGGGGAAGGCGAGGAGGAGAAGGCTGCCCGTGAGAAGAGCAATGAGGAGAAGGAAGGCAAGATCGAAGGCCAGAATCCCAATGGCGAGGAACCCGGCGAGGGAGAAAACGGGGACGGGGAACCGGATGAGGCCGAGGAAGCCGAAAACGAAATCAATCCCGAGACCGGTTTCAGTGCCGCCGAAGCCAAACGCCAGCTCGAACGCCTCTCCGACGAGGATATGAAGGTCCGTCCCCGGATTGACCAGGCCCGTGAAATCCGTCCCCTGAAGGATTGGTAGGCTGTTAATTTACCGATACCGATGATGTCCCGTTTTTTACCACTCCTGCTGCTCCTTTTGTCAGGCCTGCTGGCCATTCCGGCGGCCCGGGCTCAAGGCACTGCCCCTGCCGTTACCTCCTCCCTGTCCGCCCGTGCCCTGGGCCCGGGACAGCAGGTGGTGCTGTCCTATCAGATCAATGGTTCCCAGCGCGGCGTGGAGGACTACCCCCGCACCATCGAGGTCCCGGGCCTCACCATTACCTTCAGCGGACAATCCCAGCGCACCATCGTGAGCCGGGGACTGCCCCGTATCGAGATCAGCATCCGCTACGTGGTGCAGAGCGGGGAGGCCGGCGAGTTTGAGATTCCGGCCCAGACTTTCAAGGTGGACGGCATGGAACTGCAGGCCGCAGCGGTGAAGGTAAGCGTGAAGGAAGGCCAGGCGGTGGATGAGGAGCTGATCCCAACGATCCAGCTCACGGTGGGCAAGACCGAGTTTTGGAAAGGGGAAGTCGTCCCGGTGCAGGTGAATGTGCTGGTGCATCCCACGGTGCAGCCCCTCAGTCAGTTTTTCCCTCAGGTCAAAACCCCCAACTTTGCGGTCAACCGTTTCGACCGTTCTGCCGGACTGGAACCCCGGGAAATGAACGGGGAGATCTGGCGGGCCTGGCAGATGGAAAGTGTCATGACCGCGCTCCAGGCCGGGGCGCAGACGTTTGGCCCGGCCGAGATCAAAGCAGAACTGCTAATGCCCATGGCGGGCGGTTTCAACGACCCTTTCGGCCAGCAACAAGGCAACCGACGCACCATCGCGCTCCGCAGCAATACCGTGCCAGTCAACGTCAAGGAGCTCCCCCTCGAGGGCAAACCCGGGGACTTCAGCGGGGCAGTGGGCGAGTTTGAGGTCGAATTGCTGGCCTCGCCGGTTTCCCTCAATGCCGGAGACCCCATCGCGGTGGAAATTGCCATCAGTGGCACCGGGAATTTCGACGCCCTTACGGCCCCCCGGATCGAGAGCACCGAAGGCTGGCGTCTTTACGAGCCCCGTGTCAGTCAGGAAAACCGCACCTGGGGCACCGAACCAGGCCGCAAGAGTTTCACCCAGATCCTGATCCCCGAGAAAAATCACACGCAGATCCCGTCGTTCGTACTGCATTATTTTGATCCCCAATCCGGCACCTACGTGACGAGGAAGAGTCCGCCCGTGCTGATCACCGTGAAGGGAGAATTCAAAGCGGCGCCCAATCCCGCGGCCGATGCGAGGGATTTTACGGCGCCCATCGATGCCAGTGCCCCGGCTGAGGAACTGGGCGACATCCTCGACCAACCCTTGACCGGCGGAAAATGGCTGACGACCGCCGCTGCGCCCATTCCCGTCAACCGGACCCTGCTCCACGGGGTGCCCGCCCTGTTGCTGGTCCTGCTGGCCGGGCAGGGCATCCGGCGGCGTCTCCAAGCCGCGGCGGCGGCCCGCCAGCCCCGGCCCGGAGCCCCGCGCGAACCTTACGCGGTGCTGACGGATCTGCGCCGCCCGGGCGCCAGCCGCTGCACCTTCTACGGTTTCGTGAATGAATATCTCACGTCCCTGGCCTATCACCAGAACCGTCAACCTGCGGCCGGTCCGGAACGCACTGCGGTGCTGGAGGCCCGCGACCGTTGGTTATATGGTCCCGATGAAGCGGCTGCGCGCGAAGCGCTGCCGGCCGAGGAACAACGCCACACCCTCGAAGTCCTCAGCCGGCTCTAGCCACTTTTATCAATCATGTCCCGTCTGCTGATTTCCTGCCGTCTCACCCTCCTGCTTTCCGCCTGTGCCGGGCTCCTGACAGTAAGGGCGGATGTCACCCCGCCTCTTCCTGCGGCCCCGGCCCCGGTCGAAGCCGCTCCGGTCACTCCCCCGGCGGCGGTTCCTCTTCCTGACCAGAAACTGCCGGCACCTGCGGCGCCGGCCAATCCTGACGAGGATTTCGCCAGGGCTCTGACCGCCTACAAAGCGGGGGCGATCGAGGATGCCCGCCGGGAGTTTCTCGCCATTGTGGAGGCGGGGCAGTTATCCGCCCCCCTCGCCCACAATCTGGGCAACATCGAATTCCGCCGCGGCAATCCTGGCCAGGCCGTTCTTTGGTATAAACGGGCCCTGGCCCTCCAACCCTTCAGCCCGGAGACGCTGCAAAACCTGCGCACCATCCGCCGTCAAACGGCCTTCGTCAGCTTTGATCCCTGGGGCTTGTCCTTATCGCATCTCAATCCCCGCTGGATTGGAACCGTCACCACAATTGCGGCCTGGAGTATCGGTTTGCTGGTCCTCTGGTTGGCCTGGCTCACCCCCCGGCCCGGCCGGCGCTGGCCTCTGGTGACCCTGCTCATCCTCTTGCTGCCCGTTCTGGCGGCCGGTTGGTGGCTGACTTGGAAATTGAAGACTGATCCCCATCCCCTGACCAAACGGCAGATCGTCTCCGGCAAGGAGACCAACGCCTACGCGGCCCCTGCTGAAGCCTCTTCCCCGGTGATGTCCCTGCCCAGCGGCAGCGAAGTCGTACCGTTGGAAACCCGCGGCAACTGGCTCTACTGCATCATCCCCGGCGGTGACGAGGACCAGCCGCTCCGGGGCTGGATCCGCGCCGCCAAACTGGAGCCGCTCTGGCCGTATCCCGGGGGGCGGTAATGGTTGATGTCGCTATTGTCAGGGGCAGTGGATAACCCCACGCAGGAGGATTAGCGCCCGCCGTTTAATTGGTCAGGCCCCGAGGGACCGGAGATTGGCCTCGTAGGTGCTGCGGCTGGTGACTTCCCGGCCGGTTGACAAAGGGCGGGCCACGATCAACCCCGCATGGCTGCGGAAGGCGTTCAGGTATTGGGAAATCGTCTGATCCAGCACCACTTGCCGGTGGTTTTTGGAGGCGTGCATAAAACGCGCCTGACCATTCGTCCGGGTGATGAGTCCGACGTGCGAACAGACGCCTCCCTGATCCCTGGTCACGATCCCGGCAATGTCCCCGTCCGCCAGTTTTGATTCAATTTTGGCGACATCAGCCTTGGGAATATACCAGACAGGCAGCTCATTCACTTTGGCCTCGATGCGGGCCATCTGCGGGCGCAGGGTCGGGTTGTTCCGCAGGTAGCGGTAGCCCTTCCAGAGCACGGTCATCTCGCGGCTCTCCCTCCCCTTCAGCCGGACCGCGCCCCCGAGGGCCCGGGTGATGTCCTTCACGTTGCCGCGGGCTTCATTGTCGATAAACCACTCGTTCAGATAGTGGATCCGTTCCAGATAATGGCCGGTGCAGAGTCCTGCCCGGTAGCGGGTCCACTGGATTTCCTTGAGCAGATCCCCCGGGGTATAGACCGCCTTGGGCCGCTCCAAGAGGCGGGCCATGCCGAGCGTGATTTCAAAAAACGTCCAACAGTCCAATCCGTCGAAATTGGCGGAAGGACATTCCACCCGGTCATCGATCTCGAGGGTATATCCCACATAGGCAATCCCCAGACATTCGCGTCCCAGCAGGGCCATCCGGGGTCCAATGGGGATCTGCCCCCAGCCGGCGGCCCGGGCTTTGGTCATGATGCGGTGATAGCGCTCCACGTTCTTGAAGGTGGTATCGATCGGCAGGTGATCGATCCCGGCCTGGGCGGTGGGAGTGCCCGCGGCCGCGGCAGCAGCAAGCAGGAGGAAGCGGCGTCGGGTAAAGTCCATGGCAAGGGGGGATGGAATCAGACCGGACAGGAGTAGCACAGGTCCAGGCGAATTGCACGGACGTTGTGCGTGGTGGAGGAGGGGCTCAGTAATGCACCGCACTCACCGCATCCAGATCAAACCCGGAACTGCCGGAACCACTCAGGGGATTGAAGGCGGGGTCATCCGGGTGGCGGATCAGATCGCCTCCGGCATCATCGCGCAGGGCCGCGTCCCCGGTGGATTGGATTCTGATATAACGGATCCATGTCAAACCGGCCCGGGCGGCTGCTTCATCCAGATCGAGGCTGTCCCCTCCGCTGGCATTGGGATTGGTAGGGTCGCTGCCGGTGGTGCCATTCCGGCCGGCAAATCCTCTCGCGTAATAGAAGGGATCGCGCAGGTCCAGCAGCTGTCCGGCGGTGGGCGGCACGGCATCACAGGACAACCGGTGCCATTCGCCCGGGAACAGGGCCACGCTGACCAGCGCCGGTTCCATGAACCGCTGGGTGCCGCTTCCACCGACAAACAGGACGTTTTCAAACACCGTCAGGTCCTCGCCCGGCAGGATCTCGACAATGTTATCGGTGAACTCCAATTCAACCGAGCCCCCGGCACCGGCGCGGGCATGCAGGGAAAGCACCTCGCCGGGTTTATAGGCTGGCGCATAAACGCTGCGGCCGTCCGGCGGGCCGGTGACATTGCGCGGCAGACTGGCGGAACCGTAGCCACCGGGGCTGAGCGGCTGGAAGGAAACCACGCGGTCGGCAAAGGGGTCGCCGTTCCGCCCGGGTTCGGCCCGCGTGAGGACCTGGGGAAGGACGGCGGTTTCCTTTTCACTGACCGATTGCCTGCCTCCCTCGCTGGTCAGAGCGATCAGGGTATAACGGGGAGTGGAACCGGTGGGCACCCCGTGATCGACGAAATTGCTGCCTCCTCCTTCGTAAATCTGGGCGCCATCCCGCAGCACCTGAAAGCCCGTGGCGGAGACCCCTCCGGCTGCCAGCAGGCCGGAGACGGCCGCCGGGGACCACGCCACGCCCACTTTTTCCCGGCTGGGCAGAAGGATGAGCAAATCACTCACGGCAAGGCGGAAGGTTTTTTCGAAGCTGGCTTCAGCGGCATCGGTCACCGTGAGGCTGAATTCCACCAATTGTTCCGTGCTGCCTCCTTGACCGGTCAGGGTGCCGGTTTTTGATAGTTGCCACGAGGCGTCAGGGAAAGATCCGCCGCCCAGGGTCCAGGTGTAGGGTGCCAGTCCGCCGGTGGCTTCGAAGTCCAGCGTATAGGCCCTACCGGGCCCGGCCGGTGGCAAGGCCTCGGGGTTGGTGATATCGAGTTCCTCCCGGCAGAGCAACGTCAGAGCCCTCTCCACCTTGGTCTCCTGGCTGTCGGTCACGGTGATCAGCAGGGGAAACTCCCCCGCCTGTTCCGTGGTGCCGCGCAGTTCGCCCGTGGCTTGCTCCAAGGAAAGACCTTCCGGCAGTTTTCCCCTCAGGCTCCATCGGTAAGGACCAACGCCTCCCCCGGCCACGAATCCGGCAGGTGCCGGTTCGCCGGGCTTGAAGAGCGGCAGTTCATTGGTTTCAATGGCCAGATCACGCTCCGGACGCATCACCAACGTCAGCTTGACCGAGTCTTTGGTTCCAGTGCTATCCGTGACCGTCAGGTCCAGCGGAAGAGCCATGGGCTCCCTGCTGATTCCAGTCAGGATTCCATCGGCCGGTCCCAGTATGAAGGTCCCCGCAGGAGCCGGCAGAATGGCACTCCACGTGTAGGGCGGCGTGCCGCCGATGGCTTCGGCCTGATAGAGGAAGGTCTGATGGACCCGGCCGGGCGGAGGGCTGCCGGAGGCGATGGAAAGCGGGATTACGGTGAGCGGCGGCGGGCCTCCCCCGGGATTGGGGCCGGGGGAATATACTGGAAACCAAACGCCATTTTTTTTGACGGCACGGTTCACGCCCGTGCCGCCTTCCCCGTCTATGGAGGTCAGTCCTTTGGGCAGGGCTTTTGGGTCGTAAATCCGGAGTTCCGATGAATCGCCAGAGCCAGTGATCAGGTTTTCCGGGCCAGCGCTCCTGGGGGTGGCATCAGGGACACCATCGGCCGTGGGGGACTTGACATCTTTTCCGGCGACGCCGATTTTTTCCAACAGGGCGCTCATCCACGCCGGGGCCAGTTCCGGGTAGGCTGCCGAAAATACTCCCCATCCACCAAGGGACAGGC
>JAYUWQ010000943.1:0-7046 GCA_043753485.1 bacterium | reverse complement strand
GATCCGTAGACGGCAAGGGTCAGGGGGACGCTGGTGAGTTCGTGGAGATCGAAGGTGCGGTTGGCGAAGGCCGGGCCGCCGGTGGCGCGGAGGGTGTTGGTGTAGTCGTCGTTTTCAAAGACGAGGAGGTGATGGAACGGAGCCTGGGTTGCGCTGAGGCCGCAGGCGCGGCGGATCAAGGAAAGCGGCGTGTGCTCGTGGGGGCGGAGGTCGAGCCAGAGCTGGCGGAGCGACTGGAGGAGCGTGAGGAGGGGTTGGCCGGAGGGAAGCTCGACCTTGAGCGGGAGGGTGTTGATGAGGAGGCCGATGGTGTTTTCCGATCCCGCCACGGGGGTGTGGCGGCAGGCGCGGGTGGCTCCGAAGAGGACACGGTCTTCCCCGGCGTAACGGCCAAGCAGGAGCGCGAAAGCCGCTTGGACGAAGGTGTTCAACGTGAAACCATGGGTGGCGGCGAGGGTGCGGAGATTGGTTGTCAGGGAAGCCGGGAGGTGGAGATCGGCTTCTGCCCGGGAGGAGTGGGAGGAAACAGGATCAGCAGCGCCTGCAGGACTGGGACGGTCATTGGCGATGGGCCCGATGAGGTGATCGACGATCAGCGGGGTGGGGCCGGTGATGCCGCTGAGGTGGGACTTCCAGAAGGGGAGGGAGGGAGTGTGGTCGAGGGAGGCTTGCCAGAGATTGTGGGATTGGAAGGAGGGGAGGGAGGGAGGGGACAGGTGTGAAGGCGTGTCGTAGCGGGAGAAGACTTCCTGGAGCAAGGCAGTGATGGCCCTGCCGTCGATCAGAATGTGATGGAAGGTCCAGATGAGATGGTAATTCTCCGGGGAGTGGCGGATGAGGGTGAGGCGTTGGAGAGGGCCTTGGGTCAGGTGAAGGGGCGTGCTGCGGTCACTTTCGAGGAAGGCGGCGACATCCGTAGAGTCCAGTTCCAGCCAGGGCACGGCGAGGGAATCGTGGACGGTGGCGGCTTCGGCGGTGAAGGTGGTGCGGAGGATGGGATGGGCAGAGGCGAGGGCTTCCCAGGCGGCGCGGAGCCGGGGGGCATCGATGGTTTCCGGGAGGGTGCAGACCATTTGCTCGACGTCGATGCCTGCGGCCGGGTCCTGGAGCCACGTAAAATACATGCCCTGCTGCAATGGAGTCAGCGGCAGGGGCGTTTTTGGCGCAGGCAGGGGGGCGCTCATGCGGGGAAGAGATCGGTGCGGCGGTCGCGGAGGGCGGGGAATTGAGCACGCCAGGCGGCGGCGGTTTCCGCCGAAATGGTGGCCCGGAGGAGGGTGGGGGCGGCTCCCGCTTCGGCGAGGACTTCCCCGTGGGGGTCGATGATGGCGCTGGCTCCGGCGTAGTTGAAATGGGGGTCGGAACCGGACCGGTTGAGACCGAGCACGAAGGCTTGATTCTCGATGGCGCGGGCGCGGAGCAGGATGGTTTTGTGCTGCTGGCGGCGGTCGGGCCAGTTGGCGATGACGCAGAAGAGGTCGGCCCCGGCGGCGGTGGCGGCGCGGAAGAGTTCCGGGAAGCGGAGGTCGTAGCAGATGGCGGGAGCGACGGTGAAGCCGTTCCACGGGAAGGTGACGATTGCCGAGCCCGCGGTGAAGGCCTGGGCTTCGCCAGCGGGGGAGAAGGAGTGGATTTTCCGGTAGCGGCCGAGGAGGGTGCCGTCCGGGGAGAAGGCGAGGGCTTCATTGGCTCCGGTGCCGTCCGGAAGCTGCCGGGACAGGCCACCCAGGACGTAAATCCCGTGCTGGCGGGCGAGGCCGGCGAGGAAGGTTTCGGTCTCGGCGGCGGGGGTGTCGGCGGCCTGCGACACGTTCATGCTGAAGCCGCTGGAGAACATTTCAGGCAGCACGAGGAGCGAGCCGGGGGCAAGGGCCGGGCGGGCGGAGTCGAGGGCTTGCGAGACCGTGGCAAAGTTCGCCTCCCGGTCTTCCCAGGCGAGATCGAATTGAAGGGCACAAAGTTCCATTGGATAAAAGCAATAAATTCTAAAAAATCTACTGAATACAGTAAATTGGAAATGTCCCATTTGCAAGAAATATTACTAACCTTAATAACCAATCAAACCTGATCTGCGGGGTGAGCGCCCCCGTCGTTCTAGGCGGTTTCACGAAGTAATGGGCAGTCCGGCGCGCCAAAATGAACGAAGGGATGTAAAAGCGGCAAAGGTTGATAATAATTCTAAAATTTCTGGAAATAATCCGTAAGCCGTTTATAAGTTACAGAATATATAAGTTTTATTTGTAATTTCCATGCTGTTTTCTGAACCTAAAATCCCTCCAGGCCGGAGCATTTTGCTCCAAATCCTGTTGGGAGCCCTTTCGGCTGGGTTGATGCTGGAAATGGCGGCAGCCCAAAGTGTGCTGGTGGACGATGCGCGGGCGCCGCTGATTGTGAATGATGATCCGGCGCCAGTGGACGCGGTGAATCCGGGGTTCGCCGTGGGCCTTGGAGAGGAAGAGACCAAAAAGGCAATTCCTGGGAACTCCGTGTTGTTGGATCCAACTCTTCCCCCGGAGGAACTGCGGGCGGCCATCCTCCCCGGGGAACCTCAAACCGGCTCTCTGCTCCCCACAGGGAGAGAGGATCGCCCACAGGGAACTCCTCCAATCGCGGAGCTGCGGTCTGAGAAACGCAGGGTGGGCAAGCCCCCGATCACGGGAAGTGCCCCTTTTGCCTCTGGACCGAAGAGTGGGAGTGGACCGGTGGTGATAGGCACCGATCTGGAGCCCGACGCGGCGGTGACTGCCTTGGCTCCAGAACAGACGCCACCGGAGATGCTGGATGCCCCACTGGTGGAGTCAGCGGATCCGTGGGTTTTCCGGGTGCAGCAGGTTTCGGTTTATGATGATAATATCGAACTGAGCAGCCGGGGGAAACAGGCCGATTTTGTGTTCATGCTGCGGGCCTCGGTGGCTTGGCAGCGGGGCGATCTGGAGCGCCGGCGCGGATCCTGGGCGAGAGTCTTTTACGAAGCCACCGGTTCTGTTTTTGTGGACCAGAATGACGAAAATAGTCTCGACCACGATCTTCAAGCCGGTGGACAGCGGCGCTGGGGGGACCTTGCGACCGCCCTGGAGGGACGCTATCATTACCTGAGCGGAGCCACGCCGGATCTGGGAGACCGGGTACAGCGCCAGGAATATGAAGCCAGGCTGAGTGCCACCTACGATCTGAGCGGGCGCACTTTTGTGGAGGCTGGGGCAGGTTGGAATGGGATCGACTACCAGGAGGCAGCCTATGCTGATTTTGAGGAATGGGCGGCGGAAGGCTTTGCGGGGTATGAATTGTCAGGCCGCACCAGGATCGCGGCGGGAGCTGCGGTGGGCCAGCTCAAAGTAGAGAGAACCTCCCCGCAGGATTACCAGCAGGCGCTGGTGAAAGTGACCCGGGCCAGTTCTGGCGCGCTGGGGCTGACCGGCCGGGCCGGGGCCGAGTTCCGCCAGATGGAGCGGGGCAATGAAGTCACTCCGGTTTTTGCCCTGACGGCAGATTGGGAACCGATCGCGGATGGCACCCGGGTCACGGCGGAAGGCTTCCGCGAAACCGTCGCGTCGGGGTCGCTGGGCGGGGAAACCTACCTGCGGACCGGGGGCGCCCTGCGTCTCCTGCAGCAGCTGGGCAGCCGGTTTGCGGCGGGACTCGAAACTGGGTATGAACAGTTGGTCTACTCCGGGATTTCCGACGGGGCGGGGGCGGGACGCACCGACGACTATTTCTTTGCCCGGCCCAGTTTGAAATATGAATTCAACGCCCGCCGCCGGGCGGAGCTGTTCTATCATTTCCGTGAGGACGATTCCACCTCGGATGATTTCAGCTTTACGGCCAACCAATGGGGCCTGTCGATCGGCCTCGATTTCTGAAACCCATGAACCTGACGTTCCGCCATTTTCTGCTCACGGCCGCATGGACCGCCGTGGTGCTCGGGGGTGCCGTGCCACCGGCGAAAGCTCAGGCAGTGACGTCCGGCGGGCGGTTGGGTCCGGGGGATGCGGTGGAAATCCGGGTCTTCCGGCACGATGATCTGGGCGGGAAATTCACGCTGGGGTCCGATGGGGCGGTCGTGCTGCAATTCATTGGCCGCGTGACGCTCAGCGGACTGACTCCGGAGCAGGCCCGCCTGCGGATAGAGTCTCTCCTCGCCGATGGCTGGCTGCGCAAGCCGCAGGTCACCGTGAACGTGGCCGACTTCGCCAAAAACACCATCACCGTGACGGGCCAGGTGAATCGGGGCGGCGCCTTCAATGTCGCCCGGAACAAACCCTTCACGGTTTCCCAGGCCATCGGGATGGCCGGTGGATTCAATACCCGGGCGAATCCCAAGGCGGTGATCCTGCAGAGGGATAACAAGCCATACACCATCAACGTCAAAGCCATCCAGGAAGACCCCTCGCGGGACATTCCGTTGAAAGACGGGGATGTGCTGGTGGTCAGGGAATCCCGGCTCTAACTTTTTCTGAAAAAATGCCTCCTGACTTTTCCCTGCTCCCCCCGCCGCCGCCCCCGGTTCCGGGTTATGCTCCTGTGCATGCGGGGCCGCTGGCACCGGTGCCGGGGCATTCCCCGTCAGGGGAAGGGGCTTCCGGGACGTCGTTGCCGGTGGTGGATTTAGCAGGCATGGGGCAGGCGCTGAAACGCCGTTGGTGGGTGCCCCTGCTCACCGGTGCCCTCCTCACCGGAGTGACCGGCTGGTGGATGTGGAGCCAGCCCCGCTTTTACACGGCCACGGCGGTGCTCGCGGTGGAACAGACCAAGTCCGCCATCCTCAGTGGCCAGGGCTCCGCCGTGCAGGATCTGAAATCCCTCGAAATCCTGCGGAGCATCGAGCAGGAAATCATCAGTCAGGGAGTGCTGCTGCGTGTGGCAAACCGGCATGGGCTGAGGAACGATCCCATTCTGGCCAAACCGAAAAAGAATGGTCTCCCCTACCAGGATGACGAGGTGGTGCATGAGTTCGGCAAACGGGTAAGCGCGAAACTGGACCGCGGGACCCGCCTGATCAAAATAGAAGTGGATGATACGGAGGCGCAACGCGCCAAGGATATTTGTGAAAGCATTCTCGGGGAAGCCACCCGCCAGAGTGCGGACGAGACTTCCCAGACCGCGAAGCTCACCCGTCAGACCCTGGCACAGGAAAAGGCCCGCACGGAAGCGAAGGTCGCCGCGAGCCAGCAGGCCGTGGACGATTTCCGGGCCCGCTTCCCCAGCCTGCCGCTTGATGAAAACCAGAGCGACCTGAAGACCAATACCATCGAGGACGCTCTCCGGGCGACCGGCAGCGCCACCACGGCAGCCCGGAGCGAAGTGTCCCGGTTGGAGAACAATCTGAAGCAGATCGAGGCTGCCGGAGGGCAAATCGATGCCCTGCTGCGGCTAACGGATATCGGGCAGCGGGAGGAAGTGGCCGCGCTGAAGCGCAGTCTCGGGGAGAAGGAGGCGGCCTTTGTGGTGATCGATGCCGAATACGGCCCGAAACACCCCCGCCATCAGCAGGCGGTCAAGGAAATCAGTGAAACCCGCTCCCAGCTTGCCGCCGCCGTCAGCCGCGGGGTTTCCATGATGCGCAGCCGCCTCGAAAAAGCACGGCAGGATGCCGCCGGATTATCCAGCGATCTGGCGGGCCGCAAAGTGGACAGCCTCCAGTTTTCGAAGGTGGCCGGTGAATTCTCCACCCTGGTCAGTGAACTCAAAGCCGATCGGGCGAATCATGAGCGTGTGCTGGCCGGCCTGAAGGAAGCCGAGGTCAACAGTGCCGTCGGCAACAGTGTGCTCCGCATCGTCGATGCGCCCCTGAAGCCCAGTTATCCCCTGAAGCCGCGGCGCCTGCTCATGACTGCGGCGGCGGGCGTTTTTGGCTTCGGTGCCGGCCTGGGGCTGGTGTTGCTGCTGCACTTCATGGACCGCACTCTGCGCAGCATTCAGGCAGGAGAAAATCTGCTGCACCTGCCGGGCCTGGCCGCTTTGCCGGCTGACCCGGTGACCAGTCTCAAAGCAGGCCTGTTGCACGAGCGGCCGGATGCCATTGCGCAGATGGAGGCCTTCCGCTCCCTGCGCACCGCACTCAGCATTCTTGGGAAAGGCACGGCCGCCCGCAGTTACCTTTTCACCAGTGCCCGCGAGGGCGAAGGCACCAGTTATACCGCGATGAATTTCGCCGTCAGTCTCGCCCAGCAGGGTTACCGCACGCTGCTGGTGGATGCCAATCTGCGGCGTCCCACGCTTGACGGGGTGTTTCTCAAGGAACGGCCCGCGACCGGTCTCGCCGATCACTTGTCAGGGAAGGGGACCCGCGATGCCTCGGCCTGTCAACGCACGGAAATACCGGGGCTTTATGTCTTCTCCGCCGGGGTCACGACCCGGCATCCCAGCGAGGTGCTGAATGAGCAGGCCTTTGCCATCCTGCTGCAGGATGCGGCCAAATGGTTTCATAAAATAGTCATTGATACCCCTCCCGTGGGACAGGTCACGGATGCCCTGCCTCTGGCGCGCCACGTGGACTCCGTCTGCCTCGTGGTCCGGGCTGCGGTTACGCCCCGTGCCGAAGTCAGGAGGGCCGCCAACAAGCTCAACATGGCCGGAGCCAAGCCCGCTGGATTCATCCTCAATGCTGCGCCGGAGGAGGCCCTCAGCGGAGGGTTTGTCGGCGACTTCGCGGCTGGGTTCGCCCCCGCTCCCTCCTTCCGGGCCCTGGCGGCCCCGGGACCGTCCTGACTCTTATCCCCCAACCACCCTGCTGTGCCTCCTACTGCCCCAGTGATGACATCCCTGAAAACGGCCAAGCTGCCTGCCGTCCTGCCTGCCCGCGGCCGGGAAACCTGCCGCGTGGACCGGCGGGCCTTTGGTTCCTACCTTATCGCGGTGAGTTTTATGGGGGATGCGATCGTGGCGGTGGCCATGCTGTTCCTCGCGTTCTGGGTCCGGTTTGTCAGTCCTGTGAGCCAGTGGGTTCTGGCGGATGAAATGGTGACCCTGCCTTCGTATCTGGGTCAAATCGCGCTGGGGGTCACCCTGATGATGGCGCTCCTGATCAATTTCCGCACCTATCATCC
>JAYUWQ010000942.1:0-7066 GCA_043753485.1 bacterium | reverse complement strand
GACTGCGGCCGAGCCCTTCCCAGTCCTTTTTCTCGGCCTGTTCCTTGGCTTCACCGGCAATTTGATTCAGCAGGGTGCCTTGCTGGCGGACCAGTTTTTCGACGTAGGGTTTGAATTTGTCGTATTGGTGGGTGTCCACCGTGACCGGGCCGGAGATGATGAGCGGCGTGCGGGCTTCATCAATGAGCACGGAGTCCACTTCATCCACGATAGCGAACCAATAACCGCGCTGGACCTGCTCCTCGGTGGACTGGGCTAGGCCGTTGTCGCGCAGGTAGTCGAAGCCGAATTCGGCGTTGGTGCCGTAGGTGACATCGCAGGCATACTGGGCGCGGCGTTCCTGCGGGGACTGGTCGTGCTGGATGGTGCCGACTGTCAGGCCGAGGTAACGGAGAAGATAACCCATCCACTCGGAGTCCCGGCGGGCGAGGTAATCGTTGACGGTAATAAGATGCACGCCACGGCCCGTGAGACCATTCAAAAAAAGCGGCAGGGTGGCGACGAGGGTCTTGCCTTCCCCGGTGGCCATTTCGGCGATCTTGCCATTGTGAAGCGTCATGCCGCCAATGAGTTGGACGTCAAAGTGGACCATTTCCCAGGTCAATTCGTGGTCACACACCATCAGTTTGGTGCCGACGAGGCGGCGGGCGGCGTTTTTCACCACCGCAAAGGCTTCCGGCAGGATCTTTGTCAGGTAGGCCTGGATCTCGGTGAATTTTTCCAACTGGGCGAGATCGGCACGCCAGGCGGCGACTTTTTCATGAAGAGCGGACTCGGGCTGTTGCTGAAGTTGTTCTTCCAGCTTGTTGATCTGCTGCACAACTGGCCAAAGCTTTTTCAGCTCACGTTGGTTCTTGGAACCGACGATTTTACGGAGAATCAATTGCAGCATGATGGATGGCCCGGTGGGAGGGATGGAATTTTGCGGACGGGAATAGTGGTGGCGGACGGGGGGATGACAACCGTAAATCGGCCCTTGGCGGGTGCGTCGGCCATGAGGGAGGCTGGCGGCCCTGAGGCGCACGTTAATCACCGGAGGGGCCCGTTTAAGCGGAAGTGACTTGGCGGAGTGGTTTCAGGAGGCCGCGGGGGACAGGGTTTTGATGGTCTTACTCCCGGCCGTCCCGATAAGCTCTGGGGCCGACGGTCGGTTTCGGAAAAGGAAGCATCCCGGAAAGGGATGCCCTTGGAAAAGCGCCGGAAGGAATTGATTCTGTCTTTCATCTTGCCGACAGGGTCAGGGTGCCGGAGAGGTCGCGGGTTTGGCTGTCAGAAAAGCGAAGCTGACGCGTTTATCCTTGGTTGTTTATCCGGTCGCCCATCCATGTTTCACCGATTCCTCCTGTCCGTCGTTATTATTTTCTTTTTGAAGGCTGCTGCGGTGACCGCGGAACCGGCGTCCCTGCCGGATGGGTCGGGTTTCGGGCAGTTGGTCCAGCCCTTTCTCAGGGAGCACTGTGTGAAATGTCACGGTCCTGATAAACAAAAAGGGAAGCTGCGGCTCGATACGCTGGCGGCCGATTTCAGTGATCCGCTGGTGGCGGAGAAATGGACGGAAGTGGTGAACTCGGTCAATGGCCATGAGATGCCGCCGGAGGAGGAACCCGCGCCGGACCCAGTTGCGGCCGGCCGGTTCGCGGCGTGGCTGGAGTCGGGGTTGGCACACGCGGAACTCACCAACCGGTCCACCCGCGTGGTGCTGCGCCGCATGAACCGGGCGGAATATGACAATACCATCCGGGACCTCGTGGGCGTGGACTTCCGGCCTTCGGAAAAGTTCCCGGAAGACCCTCCTGCCGGTGGATTCGACAACATCGGCCAGGCCCTCACGATGTCGCCCCTGCAAGTGGAGTTGTACTACGCCGCCGCCCGGCAGATTCTGGACCGTGCCCTCGTGGACGGCCCCCGGCCAGCCGTGATCCAATGGCGCTTTGAGCCGGAGGAAAATACGCTGGGCGCCGACCGCCTCCGCGTGAAGCGTGAAGGTCAGAACATCCTGCTCAATGATGGCAATAACACGACGGAAAACGGATTCACGGTCATTCATCGGAATTCGTGGGACAAGGACGTCGGGTTCCGGGATTTCAGCGTGCCGCAGGAAGGCGAATATGTTGTGCGCTTCCGGGCGGCCGGCCGGGTGCCGGACCGCAGCGCGGTCGTGGAGGCGGCGCGGGTTATCCTGATAAAACGGCGTGATGAGGAGACTGCCAAAAATCCCGGCCGCCGCGAGAACCACGACAAGGAATTGGAACGGAGCCTGGGTCACTTTTCCACCCACCGGATGTACGACTACGGCCCGCCCCGGGTGAAGCTCACCCAGCATCTCGGCGGCACCCCCGCGGTGATCGGCGAAATGGATATCAATGCTCCGGAGGATCAGCCCGCGATTTATGAAGTGCGGGCCCATTTCAATACGGAAAAGGCCGGACTCGGGTTCAGTTATGCCTACGACATTCCCTCAGTGCTGGAGAACTCATGGATGCAGGGCAAGGACGGCTTTGCCAGGCCGGAGCTCCTGATTGACTGGATCGAGTTGGAAGGACCACTCCATGCCAGTTGGCCGCCGCCCAGTCACCAGCAGATCCTCTTTGACTCACCCCATAAGGACAAGGATGAAGTGGCCTATGCCACCGAAGTCCTGACACGATTCATGACCCGGGCCTACCGCCGGCCGGTGAAGGCCGGGGAAGTGGAGAGCAAGCTAGCGCTTTTCCAGAAACTCCGCGCCGGGAAACCGGGATTTGTCGAGGCCATCAAGGTGCCGCTCGCTGCAGTGCTGGCATCCCCTCATTGTCTCTATCTGGTGGAGCCGGAGACCGGTCCGGCGGCTCCGCGGGCGCTCACGTCTTATGAGCTGGCCTCGCGGCTCTCCTATTTTCTCTGGTCCTCCCAGCCGGACGCGGAGCTGATGCGGCTGGCCCAGTCGGGGGAACTCACCCAGCCTGTCATCCTGCGCGGTCAGGTGAACCGGCTCCTTGCCGATGACCGCGGCGGTGCCCTCGTGAGGAACTTTGCCGGCCAATGGCTCGGCCTGCGCAAGGTCGGTTCCAATCCTCCGTCCCAGACCCTCTATCCGGAATACGACCGTCACCTCGAACTCTCCATCGTCCGGGAAACCGAGGGTTTTTTCGAGGAAATCCTGCGCCACGACCTCGACGCGCGGAACCTGATCAAAAGCGACTTTGTCACCGTCAATGAACGTCTCGCCCGCTTTTATGGCATTGATGGAGTGAAGGGGGACGCCATCCGCCGCGTCAACGTGCCGCCGGAGTTCCCCCGCGGGGGGCTGGTCACCCAGGCCTCCATGCATAGCATCACCTCCAATGGCACCCGCACCTCTCCGGTGGTGCGGGGAGTCTGGGTCCTGAAAACCCTGCTGGGAAGCGACCCCGGGCTGCCGGTGGCCAACGTCGGTGAGATTCAGCCCAAGGTTCCGGGAATCGACAAAGCCACGGTGCGCCAGCGCCTTGCCATCCACCGTGAGGTGGCTTCCTGCGCCCGCTGTCACGACAAGATCGATCCCCTCGGACTGGCCTTGGAAAACTTTGATGCCGCCGGCCAGTGGCGCGACCGGGAAGGCCACGGCTACAATGGCCGGATCGAGCAGAATGATCCCCTCATCGACGCCTCCGCGAAAATGCCCGATGGCACGGAGTTCACCGGAGTCCGTGGTCTCCAGGATCAGTTATTCAAAAAGGAGGATCTTTTCCTCAATTCCCTCGCCAGCCAGCTCACCACCTATGCGCTCGGCCGCGAACTCGGATTCTCCGACCGTTCCGCCATCCGCGGATTTGTCCAACAAATGAAGCGGGAGCAAACCACCCTGCGCTCGCTCATCATGGCCATCGTCACGTCGCCAACTTTCACCACCAGGTAGCCCACCCATGAACTTCCTCTCCCATTCCCCGATCTCCCGCCGCACCGCCCTGCGCGGGCTGGGGGTCACGCTGTCGCTGCCGCTGCTGGAGGTCATGTTGCCGCGTTCACTCCACGCCGCGCCCTCCACTTACAGACCTCTGGTCAAATCAGGCGTAGTTCCCACGCCGCGGGCCATCTTTTGTTATGTGCCCAACGGAGTGAATATCCTGGAATGGGTTCCGGAGGCGGAAGGGAAGGGTTATGCGCTCTCCCCGACGCTCGAGGTGCTGCGGGAACACCGGGCCGACTTCAGCCTGCTGACAGGTCTGGGCCATCCGCGCTGCACCGGCGGGCACAGTGGCGGCGACACCTGGCTGACCGGGGCTGACCTCAGGGCCGTGCCGGGGAAAGAATACACCAACACCATTTCGGTCGATCAACTCATTGCGGAAAAGATCGGAGCGCAGACTCGGTTTCCGTCCATTGAGATCGGGGATCAATCGGGCACGGGCACCGCGCTGCACAGCCACACCCTGGCCTTTGACCGCAATGGCACCCCGCTCCCGGCGGAGAACAGTCCGCAGCGTCTTTTCGAGCGCCTGTTTGTCCCGGATGATGCGGCTTCCCGGGATGCCACTTTGAAACGTTATGCCGAGAAGCGCAGCATCCTTGATGACGTCCTGGGTGAGGCCAGGTCCTTGGAAAAGCATCTCGGGCGCGCCGACCAGACCAAGCTCGCGGAGTATCTCGCCTCGGTGCGCGAGACCGAACTGCGGGTGCAGCGGCAGGTGGAATGGGTCGATGTGCCCAAGCCGCAGGTCGATGCCAAGGGGCTGCAACTCAATAGCAAGTCCGGCGATGCCCATGACCGGCCGATGTGGCTGGATGTCATGCTGGAAATCAGTTATCTGGCCTTTGTCGCCGATGCCACCCGGGTCATCACTTTCGAATGGGCCCGGGAAGCCGGGGGCTATGGGGTCGGCGGGGAGAACCATCATGAATTGTCCCACCACGGCGGCGATGCCGGGATGCTGAAGAAGCTGGCGGCAGTGGACCGGGGATATCTGGAGCGGCTCTCCCGTTTCCTGACGTTCCTGAAATCCACCGAGGAAGGCGGGCGTCCCATGCTGGATCATACCCTGCTGGTTTATGGTTCCGGGATGAACAGCGGTCCGCGGGGCGAACATTCCCCGAAAAATCTGCCGCTCCTCGTCGCGGGCGGCAGTGCCTGCGGGCTGAAACATGGCCAGCACCTCGCTTATGATCCGGAGAAGCATCCGCCTCTGGCCAATGTGCTGCTTTCGGTCGCCTCAAAGATGGGGGTGGAGACAGAAAAATTTGCGGACAGCACCGGCACTTTATCCGGGCTGGGCTGAGGCGGACATTACTCCCGTAGCCGTCTCCATTTGGCAGGAAAAAGGAACTGGGGAAATTTCGACGCCATCAGGGAACATGAGGCAGGGAGCAGTTCCTTCTTCAATCCCTATCGCCCGCTGGAAAAACCGGGGCGCACCAGGAGAAAACGGGTCGGATGCAGGACGCATCGGGCGGGATCGCTATGGGTTTTGATTCGGGAGGGACCGCCCGAAAGATCCGGTGCCGCGAAGGGAAGCCGGACCAGGTTTCAGGGACGGCTCAAAAAAGGAGGTTGGCGGCCAGAAAGTAGATGCTGGCGAGCACGCTGCTGATGGCAGCCACGAGGTTCAGATTTTCGAGGGAGGCAGTGTTGGCGGTGGTGTTGTTCATAGTGGCGGTGTCGTTGTGTGAGAAATAGTAACACAGACCATAGATGCCGCAACTCATTTTTACTAAAATTATCAAAAATGGATTCAAAATTGCGAAAATATACTCAAAATCAGAATGAATTCAAGGTTTGCAATCCTGGTCGCGGGGTTATTCCTGGATTTAAGTGGCGATCTTGGTGGATTTTCGCAATTTTGAACCGGCGGGGATCGGGAACACTTCCGGACCCTTGGCCGATGGTCTGGAATCAGAGTCCAGCTGCTCAGGCTGTGTCACCGGGTCTGCCGCCGCGGGGCACGGGCTGGCTTCAGGCGGAGGTTGCGGTAAGTGCTGCCGCCCGGGCGCGCAGGCGGGGCAGGGCCTCGGTGCGGCCCAGCCATTCCAAGGCCGGCAGGAGATCAACTCCGTGGGTCTGGCCGGTAGCGAGGACGCGCAGGGGGAACATGAGCGCCCCAAGCTTGATCCCGAGGGTGGCGGCTGCGGCGTTGATGGCTGACTGCAGGTCACTGGCGGCCCAGGATGTAGCCTCTTCCAAGTGTGTGAGAAGCGTGGCGAGCCGATTTGCCAGATCCGGTTGGCCCGCGAGTTTGGCCCGGGCGTCTTCGGCGATGGGGGCGTTGCCATCGAAGAGCATGGGGAGATGCTCGGCCAGTTCGGGGACTCCCTTGATCTTGGGCCGGATGAGGGGCAGTGCGCCGACGAGCCGCGGGTCATCGGTGCCAGGCAGGGGCTCGGTCTGGCGGAGCAGCCAGGCGATGGCGAGGTGATCAAAGGACGGGGTGTCGAGTTTGGCGAGGTACTGGGCATTCACCCAGCGGCATTTTTCGAGGTCAAACTTGGCGTTGGAGTGGCCCATGTTTTCCCAACGGAACAGCGGGACGATTTCTTCCACCGTGAGGATTTCGCGGTCGTCCTTGGGAGACCAGCCGAGCAGGCAGAGGTAATTGCTCACTGCTTCCGGGAGGAAGGCCTGTTCCTGATAATATCCCACGGCCGCGCCTTGGTCGCGCTTGCTCATTTTGGAGCCGTCGCCATTCAGAATGAGCGGGATGTGAGCGTAAACAGGGGGGGAGACTCCGAAGGCTTGGAACAGCTCGATGTGTTTACCCGTGTTGAAAATATGGTCCTCGCCCCGGATGACGTGGGTGATCTCCATCTCGATATCGTCCACCACATTCACAAAATGGAAGATGTAGGAGCCATCCGGGCGGCGGATGGTCATATCGGGTTCTGCCGTGCGGTCGATCTTGATGTCGCCGCAGATCTTGTCGGGCAGGATCAGAATCTCCTTGGGGGAGCGGAAGCGGACCGCGCCATTTTCCTCAGTGTAGGTGTGGCTGCCTTCGACCAGCTTTCGGAAATAGGTTGCAGATCCGAATGATGATGATGAAGATGGGATTTCAGGTAAAGTCAATATTGTCTGGAACATGGAAACTCAATCGAATGCCATCGGACGGTTTGGATG
>JAYUWQ010000941.1:0-2806 GCA_043753485.1 bacterium | reverse complement strand
CAATGCCACCATCGACAGTACCATCATGTTCGATCAACGCGGTTTCCCTATTGAAGGCCCTCCTGACCTCGGTGCCTACGAGGCAGACCGCTCACCTTCCAGCGGGTTCCAAATCACCAGCTTCACCCGCACCGGCCCAAATCTTTTTCTCACTTTCCCCAGCGCTGCGGCCGTCAACTATCTCGTGCAACAGAGCAGCGACATGGAAACCTGGTACACTATGGATAGTGTAGCCGGCACCGGCCTTCCCGTCACCGTAAGTGTCGGTCCGCCCAGCTCCTATGAATTTTTCCGCGTCCGTAGGTAGTGCTCCCTTCGCCGGATTGACGGTTACTCCTGGCGGGGCATTCCCCGTCCCGGCCACGGCAGGTTTTTCAAGGCTGCAACCGGCACCGTACGCATGTGAGGGGACGACGCCCAGCCAAGGATTCGCCGGGCGTGCATTCCCATGATGGCACCGGAACAGACGGTGGAAAGTCTGTGTGGAAGGTGTCGCGAAAAGCCATTTACCAATAAAGGAACGGTGGCTGAAGACAACTTCCAGATTCACCACCACCGCCCCGGTGGCGCCGATTTGAAGAAGCCCCTGCCCTGCGGTGATCCCCCTGACACGGAACAGATTTCCGCCCCATCCACCCATACTTGACCGGCAGATAAACCAAAGGATTCCGCCGTCCAGCTTGAAATCCCGTCAGGGAGGGTTTACGCCGTCGCATCGCCGATGTCCTCCGCCCTGCCCGAACGCCTTGATACGATGCAACGCATCGAGCTGGCTTCCGGCGTGGAGGTGGAGCTGCATCCGGCGGGGCCGGTGGTGCGGGCGAAGGCCTGGCTGCTGGATTTGTTGTGGATGGGGCTGGCCTGGGCCCTGGCAGGCGTGGCCATCGGGGTGAGCAGCCTTGCGATCGGTTTTGAGGGCGGCGGCGGTTTGGTTTTGTTATTGTTGTTTTTCATGAGCTGGGGGTATCGCGTGGTGTATGAAAAACTGCGCGGAGCGACGCCCGGGAAAAAAAACTGCGGGTTGAAGGTGGTGATGACTTCGGGGGCGCCGCTGACGTGGAGCGCGGCCATGTTGCGCAATCTGCTGCGGGTGGCGGATTTCCTGCCCGCGGCCTACGTGACGGGACTGATGTCCTGCCTGCTGAGCCGCCGATTCCAGCGGTTAGGGGATCTGGTGGCGGATACCATGGTGGTCTATAGCCGCCCGCAGGCGGGCACATTGCCGCTGCTGCCGCATGGGGCGTGGACGGCGGCGCTGCCCCCGCCAGTGCCTTTGAGCCGGGAAGAGCGGGCCGCCATCATCCGGTTCAACGAACGGCTGCCCATGTGGTCTGACAGCCGGCGGCAGGAGCTGGCCGGGCAGGTGCAGGCCTTGACTGGAGCCTCCGGGGCCGAAGGGGTGCGCCGCCTCGCCGGGATCGGATTCTGGCTGCGGGATTCCTGAAACGCCTTTTACAATCACTGACTCCGCCCACCGGCTTTCCCCATCCTGACACCGTGACCCAGCTCCGCTTTGAACAGGAACACCAGGCCCGCTGGGAAGCCATGGAGGCGCTGCTGGCGGCCGCCCAAAAACGGCAGTTCAGCCCGGATCAGGTGCAGCTGCCGGGGCTTTACCGGCAGGTGTGCGCGGACTTGTCCCTGGCCCAGCACCGCATGTACGGGGAGCGGCTCTGCGGACGGCTCAATGATCTGGTGATCCGCACCCGGGAGGCCCTGACGAGAGGCACCCTGACAGACCGGCGGGATGAGGCGGCCCGTCTGTGGTCAAGCTGTCCGCGCGCGGTGCGGCGGGAGTGGCGGCTGTTCTGGCTGAATATGCTGCTCTTCTGGGGGCCCATGGTGGCCTTCATCATCGCTGCCTATCAGGATGAGCGGTGGATCTTTGCGGTGCTGGATGAAGGCACCATGGGACAGCTGGACGAAATGTATGGCAGTGATTCCCCGGTCGACGCGTTGCGGGGGCAGTTCGGCTCGGATTTTGCGATGTTCGCCTACTACATCCAGCATAACATCAGCATTGGCCTGCGGACCATCGCGGGAGGCGTGCTGGCGACCCTCGGCGCCGTGATTTCCACAGCCACCCAGGGCATCCTGCTGGGGGCGATGTTTGGTTATGTGCACTACGCGGGAAATACCGGCCGATTTTATACTTTTGTGGCCGGCCACTCGTCTTTTGAACTGATGGGGCTGGTGATCTGCGGGGTGGCAGGAACCCGGCTGGGAATGGCTGTGCTGAATCCGGGAACCCTGAGCCGGGCGGAGGCCCTCAAGGTCTCCGCAAAACAGGCCCTGCCGCTGATTTACGGCGGCCCCCTGCTGGTGCTGATCGCCGCCTTCATCGAAGGCTTCTGGTCCGCCTCGGCGGTGCAGCCGGAGATCAAGCACATCGTGGGCGTGGTGCTGTGGCTGCTGCTGGCGGCATGGTTGTTATTCGCGGGGAGGGGCGCTTCCGATGAAACTTGAACACATCTCGGCGGTGCTGCGGTCGCGCAGCGAGGCGGAAGCGGTGGACCTCGGTCTGGCGATGGTGCGGCGTCATGCGGCGGGGATTTACCGGGCCTTGTTCACCCTGCTGATCCCGCTGTGGGGAGTGCTGGTGGCGGTGTTCCATAACAACCCTGGTTTGGTCGTGGGGATCGCCTGGTGGCTGAAACCACTTTACGACCGGGTGGTGCTTTTTTACCTGGGGCGGGCTCTCTTTGGAGCGGCCCCCACGCTGCGGGAGCAACTCCGCGAATGGCCCCGTCTGCTGCGTCAGCGTCCAGGACTTTCCCTGCTGTGGGGAAGGTTGTCCGGCGTGCGG
>JAYUWQ010000940.1:0-7109 GCA_043753485.1 bacterium | reverse complement strand
CTGCCGCCGCCCACTTGGCTGGTCTAACCTTCAAGCGGTACCGCCAGGCCGGAGGGCCACGCCAGCATCTGGTTCCTGATTTCCTCATCGCTGCCCATGCTCAAACACAGGCCAATCGGCTCGCGGCTATCGACCGGGGGTATTTGCGGAAATGGTTTCCGGCACTGCGGCTGGGTGTCACTTAAAAACAAATCTGCCATGAGGAAGGATAGCGAAATGAACCATCAAAGCGGAAATTTTGAAAAATCACCCTTGGTCCAGCTTGAGTCGACGGTGGCAAGTGAGGTGGCGGATTTGGCAGGTTCCCGACTTTGCATTTTTCGGCGCAATTGCACTCTGGCGCTCATCGCATGGCTTACAGTGTCTTACGGTTCCGTAGTTTTTCTGGAAAAGATGGGGTTTGAAACAACGGTGAAAGGGTGGGTGGCCGTGCCCAGTGCCCTGTTGATGGTCCTGCCTCTCGTCGCGGTGATAACGGTTCTGATTTTGGGTGAACGCAGAATTTACCAGCAGGCGTGCTGCGACTGCGACGTTTACTGCACTGCCTGCAAAGCCCTTCCTAAACCGCCCGGCAGTAAATCCGAAGAATTGCTAATAGATTGGGTTTATGCTGGTCATTGTCCCCTTTGTAGTGGGGAGGTGCCCCGTTTTCTACGGGAATCAATGGAGATTTGGAAACGGGAAGCTGAAGGATAATTGGATCATGCCTTGGGTTTCTTTGGTTTCGCTTTGGGCTTTGGCTTGGGCACTCGGGCGGACTGCAAGTCCGCGCTCCGTTTGTGTTGTTTGAGCACTTCGGCGAGGAACGGGGCGGTGCGGCTGATGGGGTGGACGGCGATTTGTTCTGGGGTGCCGGTGGCGGTGAGTTGGCCGCCTTCGGCTCCGGCTTCGGGGCCGATGTCGAGGACGTGGTCGGCTTCGGCGATGACGTCGAGGTTGTGCTCGATGACGATGACGGTGTGGCCGTCGTCCACGAGGCGGTGGAGGACGTCGATGAGTTTGGCGACGTCGGTGGGGTGGAGGCCGATGGTGGGTTCCTCGATGAGGTAGAGGTTGCCTTTGGGGTTCCGGTTTTTGCGGATGCGTTCGTTGGCAGTGCGGGCGATGCCGCGGCTGAGTTCGGCGACGAGTTTGAGACGCTGGGCTTCGCCGCCTGACAAGGTGGGACTGGGTTGGCCGAGTTTGAGATAACCGGTGCCGGTGTCGGCGAGGAGGTTGAGGGTGCGGGCGATTTTGCGGTGGGCGCTGAAGAAATCCGCAGCTTCGGCGATGGTCAGGTTCATGATATCGCCGATGTTTTTTCCGTTGTAGTCGATCTCCAGAGTGGGGGCGTTGTAGCGTTGGCCGTGGCATTCGGTGCAGACGACGTGGCTGGTGGGCAGGAAGGCCATTTCGTGTTTGATGTTGCCATTCCCGCCGCAGGATTCGCAGCGGCCGCCTTCGGTGTTGAAGGAGAAACGGCTGGCGGTGTAGCCGCGCATTTTGGCTGAGGGGAGATTGGCGAAGAGGGCGCGGATCTCGTCAAAGACCTTGATGTAGGTGGCGGGGGTGCTGCGGCTGGTTTTGCCGATGGGAGACTGATCGACTTCATAGACGGCTTCGATCTGGTCGATGCCCTCGACGCGGTCGCAGGGGAGGTTGGGGTTTTTCTTGTGGCGCGTAGCGCTGAGGGCTTCGTGGACGGCTGGATGGATGACGCCGCGCATGAGACTGGATTTGCCGGAACCGCTGATGCCGCTGAGAACGGTAAGGCGGGCGAGGGGGATCTGGACGTTGATGTTTTTGAGGTTGTTGGCGCGGGCTCCGGTGATGGTCAGGTAGCCGGGGGAGTGGGGGAGGGTTGAGAGTTGAGAGTTGAGGGTTGAGAGTTTGGCGGATTCAGATTTTTTGGCCGGGGCTTTGGGTAGAGCCGATGCTCCGGCACCGGGTGGGACACCCGGCGGGACAGGCGGGACGCCTGTTCTCCCCGGGGCGTCGCGGCGGGAGCCGCGGCTGGGGTGCACCATGGGGTGGCGGAGGGCCTGGCCGGTGACGCTTTGGGGATTGTTTTGGATTTCCTGCCAGGTGCCGTGGGCGGTGATTTCGCCGCCAAACTGACCGGCTCCGGGACCGAGATCGATGATGAGGTCGCTGCGGCGCATGGTGTCCTCATCGTGCTCGACGACCAGGAGGCTGTTTCCTTTGTCGCGGAGGGCGATCAGGGTGTCGAGGAGTTTGACGTTGTCGCGGGGGTGGAGGCCGATGGTGGGTTCGTCGAGGACGTAGAGAACACCACGGAGGTTGGACCCCAGCTGGGAGGCGAGACGGATGCGCTGGCTTTCGCCGCCGCTGAGGGTGGTGGCGGCGCGGTTGAGTTGGAGGTAGCCGAGACCGACCTCGCGGAGGAAGGTGAGCCGCTGGGCGATTTCAGTCAGGATGTCGCGGGCGATGATGTCCTGGGTGCCTGTGAAGGTGAAGTGTTTGAGGGATTCCGTGGCGGTGCTGACGGGCTGGCCGGTGAGGGCGCCAAGGTCCAGGCCGTGGACGAAGACGTTGCGGGATTCCTCGTTGAGGCGGCTGCCCTGACATATTTTGCAGGGGACGGATTCGCTGACATCGTCGGCGGTGCCGCGGCGTTGTTCTTCGATGAGTTCGGCCTCGAGGATGGAGTTTGCGTGGGTGGTATCGAGTTCGCGCGCCTGCTTGGGCACGGTGCCGTAACCACGGCAGGTGGAGCAGGCGCCGTGCGGGCTGTTGAAGGAGAAGAGGCGCGGATCGAGGTTATCGAAAGAGCGGCTGCATTGGGGGCAGGAACGCTTGGTGTTGAGGACGGTGATGGTGCCTTTTTTGTCGAGGAGGCGGATCACGCCGCGTCCGAGTCCGAGGGTGCGGGCCACGAGGGCATCGAGTTCGGCGACGGACGGCGGGGTGCTCAGGTGGGCGGTGACGGCATCGATGGTGTGCTCTTTGAATCGGGCGAGTTTTTCGAAAGCTTCAGTGCGGATGACTTTGCCATCAATCCACATTTCCTCACAGTTTGCGCGGGTCGCGATGCCGGCGATTTTATCGTGGAATCCTTTGCGGCCGCGGATGAGCGGGGCCATGACGCGGAGGGAGCCGCTTTTGGTGAGGGTGCCGCGGATGAGGGTGGCAATGGCTCCCGGGGATTGCTGGGTGACGGGGATTTTGCAATCCGGACAATGCTGGGTGCCGACCTTGGCGTAGAGAAGGCGGAGGAAGTGATAGATTTCCGTGACGGTGGCGACGGTGCTCTTGCCGCCGCCGCGGGTGATGCGCTGCTCAATGGCTACGGTGGGGGGCAGGCCGGAGATGTGGTCGACTTCCGGTTTTTCCATCTGCTCGACAAATTGCCGGGCGTAGGTGGACATGCTATCAAGGAAGCGGCGCTGGCCTTCCGCAAAGACGATGTCGAAGGCGAGGGTGGATTTCCCGGAGCCTGACAAGCCGGTGACGACGACGAGTTGATCGCGGGGGATGGTGACGGAGATGTTTTTCAGGTTGTGCTCCCTGGCTCCAGTGATGCGGATGGAATTTGGATAGGGGGTGGGGGCGGTGAGCAGGGATTCAGCAGCTTTGAGGGTGGGGAAACTGGCGGCCCGGGGGATGCTTCTCCCTTGGGCGAGCACTTCGGCCAAGTATTGACCGGTGTGGCTGTTTTTGACTTTGGCGACTTGCTCGGGGGTGCCTTCGGCGACGAGCAGGCCGCCGTCGGCGCCGGCTTCGGGGCCGAGGTCGATCACCCAGTCGGCACATTTGATGACTTCTAGGTTGTGTTCAATAACCAGAAGACTGTGGCCTTCGTTGACCAGCCGCTGGAAGGTTTGGAGGAGCAGATTGATGTCGTCGAAGTGGAGGCCGGTGGTGGGCTCGTCGAGGATGAAGAGGGTGGGGTCCTTGCCGCCTTCGAGGAGGTGACCAACCAGTTTGAGGCGCTGGGATTCGCCGCCGGATAAGGTATTCAGCGGCTGGCCGAGGCGGAGGTAACCGAGGCCGACTTCGGCGAGGATTTTCAGGGCGGCAGCGGCTTTGTTGGCTTTGAGGTCGGTCTCCTGGAGGAAAAAGGGGATTGCTTCCGTGACCGTCATTTCCAGCACGTCGTGGATGCTTTTTCCATGGTGGTGGATGGCGAGGGCTTCGGGGCGGAAGCGTTTGCCTTCGCACTCGGGGCACTTCACGTAGAGGTCGCTGAGGAACTGCATCTCGACCTTTTCATAACCGGCGCCCTGACATCTGCCGCAGCGGCCGGTGCCGCTGTTGAAGGAGAAATAACCGGGGCCCACTTCCTGTTCCACGGCGTCATCTGTTTCTGAAAAGACGGCGCGGATGTGGTCCCAGGCTCCCGTGTAAACCGCAGGAGTGCTGCGCGGGGTGCGGCTTGGGGGCGACTGGTCCACCATGATGACGCGGCTGATGGGCTCATCGCCGGTGATGGCGCGGCAGCGGCCGGGTTCGTTTTCGCTGCTGAGACCTTTTTTGCGGATCAGGTTTTCGTAGAGGACTTCGTGGACCAGGGTGGACTTGCCGGAGCCGGAGACGCCGGTGATGGCGCAGAACAGACCGAGGGGAATCGAGACATTGATGCGTTGCAGGTTGTTCTGTGAGGCACGTTCGATCCTGATGGCGTGGCCGGGTTTGGGTTTGCGGCGTTTGTCAGGAACGGCGATGGATTTCCGGCCGAGGAGGTAGTCGGCGGTGAGGGAGCGGCGGGCGGTATGGAGCTCGGAATGGGGGCCGTGAAAGACCAGTTCGCCGCCCTGCTCGCCGCGGCCGGGGCCGATCTCGATAAGGTTGTCGGCGGCGCGCATGACGCTTTCCTCGTGTTCCACGACCAGCAGGGTATTGCCTTTGTCGCGGAGGTGATGCATAACGTCGATGAGGCGGCCGGTGTCGCGCGGGTGGAGGCCGACGCTGGGTTCATCAAGCACGAACAGCGTATTCACCAACGAGGCGCCGAGGCAGGTGGTGAGGGTGACGCGCATAACCTCGCCGCCGCTGAGGGTTCGGGTGGAGCGGTCAAGATTCAGATAACCGAGGCCGACGTTTTCCAGGTAGCGGAGGCGGCTGGTGATTTCCTGTTGGAGCTGCAGGGCGGTGTGGTCGCCCCCGGGCAGGACCTGGCTGGCGATGAAATCAGTAAGGGTGGTGATGGGCCATTGCCAGAGTTCCGGCAGGGTGTGGCCGGCAACTTTGAAGGCGAGCGCTTCCGGCTGGAGGCGGGCCCCCTGACAAGCGCGGCAGGTGGTGTAGGTGCGGAACCGGCTGAGGAAAACCCGCACGTGCATCTTGTAAGTCTTGCTCTCGAGGTAGTCGAAGAACCGGCGCACGCCATACCATTCGCTGTTGTCCCACTCGCCGTCGGGGTCGCTTTTATACCCGGGCTCGCCCTCCATGATCCATTGCTGGTCCCCGGGATCGAGGTCGTCGAAAGCAGTGGTGAGGCTGAGGCCGCGGCGTTTGGCGTTGCGTTCGAGGTCGCGCTGGCTGTCCGCGTAGACGGCTCCGGAGAAGGCTTTGACCACGCCCTGCCGGATGGAGAGGGATTTGTCAGGGAGGGCGCGTTCGAGGTCGATTCCAATGGTGCGGCCGAAACCCCGGCATTGCGGGCAGGCCCCGATGGGGTTGTTGAAGGTGAAGAGGGCGGGGGTGGGCCCGCGGAGATTGATATCACATTCCGCGCAGTGCCAGCCCTTGGAGAAGGCGAGGGTTTTGCCGGACTCCGGCTCAATCAGGGTGAGTTTGCCTTTGCCGAGGTGGAAGGCGGTTTCGATGGCTTCGAGGAAGCGGCCCTGCTGGCTGGGGTCAAGCTTGAGGCGGTCCTGGATTACCGGGACGATGGGGGGGAGGGCGGCTTTTTTGAAGGAAGCGGGTTCGTCGGTGCGGAGGGTCTCGCCAAAAAGCAGGACCCGGAGATAGCCCTGGGCCTGGAGGAAGGGGAAGAAGTCGGTTGCACTGGTTTTGTCCGGGACGGGGACGGGCAGGGTGACGAGGACGGTTTTTCCGGGAAAGTGGCGGAAGGCGGCCGCGGCGACGGTTTGCGGGGTGTCGGGCTGGACGGGTTGGCCGCAGGAGGGACAGGTGCCGGTGGCGAGGCGCGGGAAGAACAACTTCAGGTAATCATTGATCTCCGTCATGGTGCCGACGGTGGACCGCGAGGTGCGCACGGTATTGCTCTGGGCGATGGCGATGGCGGGCGGGATGCCGCGGATTTCTTCGACCTTGGGCTTGTCCATGCGGTCGAAAAACTGCCGCGTGTAGGGCGAGAAGGTCTCGACGTAACGGCGCTGGCCTTCCGCGTAGATGGTCTGGAACGCCAAGCTGGATTTGCCGGATCCGCTGGGGCCGGTGATGACGTTGAGTTTCCCGAGGGGAAGGTCAAGGTCGATGCCCTTGAGATTGTTTTGGGTGACACCCCGGATCGTGATGACGTCGGAAGGGGCGGGTAGAGACGGGATGGACGCCGGGGATGGGGGCTTTGTCTTGGAAGAGGATTTGGCTGGGGAAGCGGCCTTGGCGCGGGTGGGGGTCTTCATGTCTGCGGGAGACAACGAGAGGGAGGCCCGGCGCGGACGCAAGGGGTCTGGCACTCAGGGGCGGGTGACCTTGAGGCGGAGGAAGCGGCGGGACGGGTCGAGGGGATCGGGATCCCTGGCGATGATGGAGATGCCGTCGTCAGTGGTTGTGCCGGTGGTGATCCAAGGGTGCGTGAAGCCATCAGAGGAGGACCAGCGGTCGGTCCAAGGTCCGGATAGGGTTGCGGCGGATTGGAGGATCACCGACGTGCCTGTGAGGGGGGAGCGCACGGTGAAGGAGAGGGTAAGGTGTCCTTGGGCGAGGCCGGGGAGGATGTTGCTGGCGTTGGCATTCACAGGAGAGGAGGCGAGGGCGAATTCGGTCAGATTGATGAGGCCGTCGTGGTCAGGATCGGCTCCGGCCAACGCGTCGGAAGGTTGCTCGAAATTCCGTTGACCAGCCCAGATGAGGTAGGCGTCCCCGACGGTGACCTCGAAGGAGGATTGGACCGTTTGGTTGTCGAGGTCGGTAGCGGTGAGGGTGATGGCGGTGGTACCGGTAGCGAGGGGCGTGAGGGTGAGGTCGGTGCCTGTGAGGGT
>JAYUWQ010000939.1:0-2808 GCA_043753485.1 bacterium | reverse complement strand
AAAAGAAATCAGGGCTGGACCCAATTGTCGTGGAGAAATTTTTCGATCATCACCTGATTGGTCTTCATGCCTTCCGGCGGGAAGCGAAGTCTCAGGATGCAGGAAATAGCGATTTTTCCCTCGCTGTTGACGATGCCTTGCTGACGCGAGCGCTTCAGGTTGAAAAGCAGTTGGGTGGCCGCCTCCGAGTCCTTGTCGCAGTAGGCCCAGCAGGAGCCATAGCGTTCAGGGTCCTCGATTTTGAAGCACATCAGATCCAGTTCACGGCCTTTGAAGGAGTAATTGTAATACTGATCGCCGGGTTCGTGGGTCACGGTCACGCGGAAGTCGACAGATTGTTCCGGGGGCGTTTTCAGGAAATCCTTCCAAGGCAATTCAGACCAGTTGACGAAGGATTCCCAGTCGACCTTGGGATCGGCTCCCGGGATGATTTCCAAAGCGATGGGATAGACCCGGAAGTCATCCAATTCCCATGCCGCACGGATGAATTCAATGTCTCCGATCCGGATTTCACTCCAGGACTGGCTCTCACTGCGCTGCTTGCGGGGTTTCAGGGGATTGGCGGCATAATAGCGCTCCATCCGGGGGCGGGAGAGTTCGGGATGACGTACTTCAGCAGCCATTTTTTCGAGGCTGTCCGCTTCAAGGAATCGTTTCATCACCCGCCGGGCATCTTCCACATTGCGCATGACGTTCTCCTCGGCCCTGGCTTCCTCCTGGGAGGTGCCTTCCGCGGCGGTCGTCTCGGCCCCCGTAGCCTGGAAGGCGTGGCGGAGCACATAGATGCCCACGCCACCGGCCGCGAGGAGAACGATCAGGAGCGCGAGGGAAACGAACCGCCGGGAGCGGGCGGCTTCTTCCGGCGTGTGGGTGGCGCCACCCCAATGGCTGGCTTCCGCTTCCAGTTCCGGTGTGTGGACAGGGCTGAAGTGGAGATTGCGTTCGGCCCCGAGGCGGAAGCCCCGCTTGGTGGTCGATTCCTCGCCCGATGTTTCATCGGTTTCCGTGGCAAGATCGGGGCGGGGTTCAGGAGGCACGGCGGCTTGCGGGGTCGCCCCGACAAAACGGGACGGTCCGCGCAAGGGAGTGACGCTGATTTCAATTTCTGGAGGGGGCCCGATCGGTTCGACGGTCCGGATGATGGGACTTGGATCCAAAGGGGCGCCGGTGACCCGGCGGCTTGGTAAAATCTTGGCGGGGCGCAGTTCTGCAGGGACTGGAGGAGTCACTGGTTCGCCGCTTGGCTCCGGAGGAAGAGCCCGTTTGGTGGGAAGCACCGTGCGATGGTGGTCTACGGGTAACGTGGCGGCTTCGGGTTGGAAGGAATGGGCCGCACCTGCTGCTGCGGCGGCTCCGGCGAGGCGTTTGAGTTCTTCCTCGGTCGATTTGGTGCGTCCTTGGGGAATCGAGGATTTTGCGACTGAATCAGCTGCGGGCGGGGTTTTGGCGGACGCCGCGTCGGGCGGTCCACCCGGGGGATTTTTTTCCCGTCTTTTGGCGTGGGAGGATTTGGCCGGAGGAGAGGTTCTACCGATCCTTTCGGGCACAAGACTGGCCGAAATTTGGGAGGGCAGCCGCAGGTGGGCGTTGCACTCCGGGCAAAAGACTTCCTGTCCGGCATTCTCCTCATCGAGGATGAGGGCCGTGGAGCAGGAAGGGCAGGGCAGGGAGACGGATGGCATATGGACGCGGCGTGGGGGAAGCAGCGCGGCCCCGGCGGGCGCGTGAAACCTTGGGGTGAAACCATTAAACCGTTATGCGGGACTGGGCTCCCGTCCAGGGAATTAAGGAGCAGCCCCACCCCGGCTGGCCAAGGCACAGCCAACCGGAGTGACGCAGTCAGGCGGGTTACCTGGAAGTCCTCTCTTCAAGGCAGAAAGAGCTGCCAATCTGCCATGCCATGGGCATTGCGGATGCAGGCACTAGCGGGCAAATCGCGCGGTGGCAGCGGAGCCCTCAGGAGGCGCAGTCCGGCTTCCCCGGGCGTGCGGTCCCCTTTCCGGTGATTGACCCGCTGATCCGCCAGCACGCAGTTTTCCCAGGAGGTGGCGCCGCCCCGGCTGCGGGGAATGACGTGGTCGATATTCGCCTCATCAAACTGCAATTGGCGGCCGCTGTACTGGCACACCCCACCATCCCGCAGCCAAAGGCCACGGCGGGAAAAGGAGAGCCGCCGCCGCGGCATCCGGGAATAACGTGACAGCACCAGCACCGTGGGCGACCGCACCAGACCGCGCGGAGTGCCCACCCCGGTGTCCTGCTCCCGCACAGGCAGGGCCAGCCAGTCCTGCCAGGACACTGGAAGCAGGGACCCGGCCCCGATGTCCAGCGCACTGGCCGCTCCGGTCGCCATCATCGCAAATGCCTGCGCCGGCGTCTTTACGTCGATGGCCTGCCAATTCCGGTTCAGGATCAGCACAGTGGAGGTGTGGAGCGGTTGGTTCATGGGCAGCAGTGGTGGAAGTTGAAAAAAGCAGAGGGCCGGAAGGCGGCGGTGTTTGGTCGTTTGATACACACCACCGTGCCGGGCCCGGAAGCGGTCGCTTCCGGGCCCACCAAAAATAAATGAACCGCCACGGTGCTGCCCCGTGCTCCGCTGGTTAAAAGCCAGCTGCTTCGCTGCAAAGCTTGCGGTCCTCACAAAAGTGGTGCTCAAGATGGGGCCCGCCCCCGGGCTGGCGGCGCTCCCGCGCTGTGCCTCTACTGGCGGGCTGCTTGAGCAAAAATGGCCACCCCGCCGGGATCTGCCCCCGGGTCTTCTGGTTGAAAGCCAGATGTCCTGTCTGATTGGACGACAGGGTGGAAAAA
>JAYUWQ010000938.1:0-2810 GCA_043753485.1 bacterium | reverse complement strand
CTGTTCGCGGAAATGTCCGCCTGGCTCAAGCGCACGGTCGAGAAATGGGGCGATAAGGGCAAACTCATGCTGCCGGACCTGCTGCATGTTCCACGCCTTCCGTTTGCCTTCGGCTTCGCCGCACTGCTGACCGTCTTCCTGTATTTCCTCGAACGCGCTTTCCCCAGCTAACACAACCCATGAACCAAGGCCAGACAGACCGCGCCGCGCCTCCTTTTTCCGGGATGATCGTCCGGGAGAAGGAGCCGGTGAATCTGGAAATGCCCTTCTCGTCGCTCGACGCCTTCATCACGCCGGTCGAGCGCTTTTACGTCCGCTGTCATCATCCTATTCCGAAGCTCAATCGGGAGACATGGGAGCTGGAAATCACAGGCGATGTGGACAAGCCGTACAAACTCACTTACGCGGAACTCGCCGCCATGGGAACGCGCACCATCACCTCGACGATGGAATGCGCGGGCAACGGCCGGGCTTTCCTCGAACCCCAACGCGACGGCGCACAATGGGAAGGGGGAGCTGTGGGAACCGCGGAATGGACCGGTGTCCCGCTCGCCGACGTGCTGGCCCGCGCCGGTGTCAGTCCCACGGCCCGCGAGGTCATCCTGATAGGTGCGGACCTCGGCGGGATCAAGGAACCGCCGCGGCCTCAGGGAAAAATTCATTACTCACGCAGCGTGCCGCTGTCCAAGGCCAAGGACGACGTGCTGCTCGCCTACTGCATGAACGGTTTACCGCTTGCGCCTTCCCACGGCTTCCCCCTGCGGGCCATCGTGCCCGGCTGGTATGGCATGGCTGCCGTGAAATGGCTCAAGCGCATCATCGTCAGCAGCGAGCCCTATCACGGCTATTATCAGACAATCGATTACGCCTTCTGGGAGCGCGGGTCCGCCTCGCCCACGCTGCTCCCGATCACCGAAATGCGGGTGAAGGCCCAAATTGCGCGGCCCGGTTTCGCCGAGGCGGTGAATGCCGGTCAACCCTACCGCGTCCACGGCGCGGCGTGGACCAGCGGAGCAAAGATCGTCCGCGTGGAAGTGAGCACCGACTCCGGCGCGACTTGGAACGAAGCACGGTTGCCAGGCGATGCCGTTAACCATGCCTGGCGACTGTGGGAATTCGATTGGGCCGTTCCCGCCGCCCCCGGTAAAACCGTGCTCATGGCGCGTGCCACGGATTCCGAAGGACGCACCCAGCCGCCGGAGCACCACGACGACCGCGGCAGCTATCTCATCCATCACTGGCTCCCCGTCGATGTGCAGATTCGCTGACTCGCCCTACGCTTTTCCATGAAGGAGCAGCCTGTGTGCGGGGCGTTGAGGCCCATCCTGATCCGGCAATTGCTGAGGAAATACGAATATCGCCGCAAGGGTGTGAGGAGGCTGCCCTGGTGCTCCAACAGGATTGGACGGTGAGTGATGATGCCGGGGCGCCGGGAACCCGGCAGGAGTCTCATCCACCGTTTTCACAGCAGGGTGGGAAAAGTGGATATCCCCGCCAAACGCGCTACGGTGGATGACACATGAAACCGTCCCCTGCCCGCACCGCCGTTCCGTCCGTCCGCACCGGGCAAGGATCCACCCAACTGACGCGGGAGGAATTCGGGAGGCGCTATGGGATGCAGTTTTATGATCCCGCCTTCGATGGGGTGAAGGAAGTGATCGGCCGGCTGACGGAGGCGGAGTGTCCGGGGTGCTCGATGGTGGTGGATCATCTGGGGCCCCGAACGAAGGGAGGAGGACCACCTGATAAAGCCGGCTCATCCAACGGCAGGTAAGGTCCAAATTTGAATTCGAGCTTCCCGCCCGGCGGTGGATGGCCTATATGATATCTGTCTTCTGCATGAGATCTGTGGTTCCCCATGCGTCCCGGGTGCAAGGTTATGGCCAACCCTCCCCTTTCCATGAACACCAAATATCGCATTTTCACCACCCGCTTTGCTGACGTGTATCCCCTCTACGTCGCCAAGGCGGTAAGGAAGGGGCGTCACCAATCGGAAGTGGATGCCGTGATTTCCTGGCTGACCGGCTACCCTCAACGGGAACTGGAGGCACAGTTGGAAGAGGGCACGGACTTTGAAACCTTCTTCAAGGAAGCTCCCGCGATGAATCCTGCCCGGACCTTGATCAAGGGAATGATCTGCGGGGTCCGGATCGAGGAAATCGAGGAGCCGCTGATGCGGGAGATCCGCTATCTGGATAAATTGGTCGATGAACTGGCCAAGGGGAAAGCGATGGACAAGATCCTGAGGACCTGAACGGAGCGGCGGGGTGGAAATTTGAACAGAAGGTCACGAAGATCATAAAGGGGACCACCATGCTTACTCCGCGTCCTTTGTGACCTTCTGTTCAAATTCATCACGGTTTTTGGGATCATCCCTCCCGGGCGTCCCGTGGGCAGGCCCGGCCGGTTCTTGCAGAATGTCAGCCGTGAAACGCGGGAGGATTGCACGATGCTACACCAGGAGGCGGATGGGGGCACCGGCTTCGGGGAAAAGGGGTTGGCAGGAGGTGTGCAGTAGATATGCGGGGCCGGATCCCGTCAGAGACCGGTCTCTTCACTCCAACGCCCCTTTCTTATGAAACCCTCCGACACTCCCAATCTGGATCAGGACCTGAATCGTGAAACCATCTCCAGCGACCCCGAGGCCAACCCCTTGGCCACGGGATTGGGCGCGGCAGGTGGAGCGGTCGCCGGAGCCGCCCTTGGTTCCGCCGGGGGACCGGTCGGAATCTTCATCGGGGGCGCGGTGGGGGCTCTCGCTGGAGGAATCGCCGGGAACAGCATTACCGAAGATGCCGACCCCGCGACGG
>JAYUWQ010000937.1:0-7123 GCA_043753485.1 bacterium | reverse complement strand
CAGTGTGGGAAGTGTCATTTTGAACGAAATCAGCATCAACCCCGCCGGAGCCGATAACAATTTCGAATTCATCGAACTCTCCGCCACCGGCGGCACTTCCCTCAGCCTCAATGGCTATTCCATTCTCGCGATCGACAACCGGATCAGCAATACTGGATCCATCCGCAACGTCTGGAACCTTGATGGGATGTCCACGGGCAGCAACGGGCTCTTTCTCATGGGCAACCGCTACCCGGTTGCCGGAGGAAACCGTTGGGCTGCCGTCATGCGCCCTCAAACCCGCACCGGCGACCCCGCCGGCCGCGAAGGTCTCGCCTCCAGCCTGAGTGACAGCATGATTGGCAACGACACCGACAACGAAAACATCACCCTGCTCCTCGTCCGGGACCTCTCCGCTTATCTGGGCGACGATCTTGATGAGACCACTCCGGCCCCCCCCCCCGGTCTTCCCATCGACAGTCCGGGCGATGGCGGATTCGATGAATTGCCTTGGACGGCTATCCACGACAGTGTGGTGCTGCGCAGTTACGTGCCTACCGTGCCCGCCGGCACAGGCCCCACCTACCCATGGGATGGGTGGACTTATGGCCTGCCCGACCTGAGCACCACGTTCTTCCCCGTCCCCAGCGTTACCACGTTCTACCACCCGGACACGATCGCCCGCTTCCTCGGTGAAAACACCGTGAATGACACGAATTCATGGTATGGAGGCGAACTCAGTGGAGGTCCGGACGGCAACGAAGGCGACGCCGAAGCCTACAGCACGGTCATCCCACCCGTTCCCACCGGCCTTGGCTTCCGCGGTTACCTCACACCTGGCCAACCCAATCTGACCCGCAGCGCCACCGCCGACCCCGATCAGGACGGCGTGCAAAACCTGATTGAACAGGCCATCAACACCAATCCGGCCAGCGGTGCCTCTGCCGGGCCTCTGCCAGCGCCCACGACCATTACAGAAGGTGGCCAAACCTACCTCGGCCTCAGCTATCCCCGAATCCGCACCACTGCCCCTACCGTGCCCTATTATGCAGCTGAAGCCTATGTCTACATCCTGGAAACCTCCCCGGACCTGATCACCTGGACGCCCGACCCCGGCACCGGGGCAGGAGCCCTGGTGCAGGTGGGAACGCCGGCAGCCAACCCCGACGGTGTCACCGAAACCGTTACGGTGCGTCTCCCTGCGCCAGTCACCACTGCCCCCGGCCGCCAGTATATCCGCCTGCGCATCAACCGCCGCTGAACTGCTCGATCCGGTCTCAAAACAAAAAAGCCCGTCCAACTGGACGGGCTTTTTTGAGCTCACAATTATAGGCTGGCGGGCGGCTCCGGCTCCGCTCCCATTCCACCCCCGCTCCGCCAAAACGTATCCGTCAAACGCCCCCCGTTGATGGGCTTGACGTTGATTGGGGTCCGTCAGGTCTCCGAGGTTTCTGCGGCGGATTTTTGGGCAGCGGCCCAACCTTGGGGCGTCAGGGCTCCGAGGGTTTTGGTGGTCTCGGTGGGGAGTGGGAGGCGGGTGAACAGGTCGGTGAGGTAGGCCTGCCCGTCGATCCCGGCGCGGTGGCAGTTGCCGATGAGGGTGTAGAAGGCGGCGGCGCGGTCGCCAGTTTTGGGGTCGCCTATAAATAACCAGTTCTTTTTGCCGCTGGCGGTGGGGCGGGTGGCGTTTTCCGTCAGATTGTTGTCGATTTGGACGCGGCCGTCGGTGATGAACACGAGGAGTTTTTCCCACAGCCCGAGGGCATAGGTGCTGGCCAGGCCGGTGAGGCTTTGGGGCAGATGTTTGCGCCGCGCTGACAGGTCGTCGAGCCGGGTTTTGATTTGTTGGAGAACGGGCTGGCTCCTCCTCCTCCTCCTGGAGTTGGCGGTTGCGCTCCGTTAGAGCCGCCTCCTGCTCCGCCAGCGGCAGGGAGCGGGCGGCGGGTTCGGCAGTCTTCATCACGGGGCGGTGGGAGTATCAAATCCGGGCCGCCCGCGTTCTAAAATAACACTTTGTCCTTCCTGCCGTGAAATACGGAGGGGCGCGGCAACGCGGCCGCCTCAGGTCCGCTCATACCAGCCGCGCGGCCTCGCCCCATGCATGTCGATGCCGTCGGTCAGCATGACAAAAGCTTCGGGTTTGAGCGCCAGTTTGGTTTGGCCTTCCGCCGCGGCGCGGGGCCATGAGTAGGTGCCCGCCTCCAGCCTTTTTGTCAGGAGCCAAAAACCCGTTCCATCCCAATGGAGCACCTTCAGGAGACGGCGGCGTTTATTCGTGAACACAAAGAGCGCCCCGCATTTGGGGTCCTCCTGCAACGGGCCGCCGACCATGGCATGCAGCGTATTGATCCCCGCGCGCATGTCGCAGGGATCCAGCGAGATGAAGATCCGCAGCGAACAGGAAAAACTCAGCATGACGCACCGGAGGCAAGAGCTTGCACGACCCGCTCGGCCAGCACCGCCTGCCGTTCATCCGCCACCAGCAGCCGCCTCCGGCAGCGCAGTTCCACCCTCAGGGCCGGCCCGCCTTCCGCCTCAGGATGGCCCGGCCAGCACCGCCTCCATCAGACGGACCACGGGAACCGGCCGCCGTGATTCTTTGAGAGTCGTGGCCGCCATCTCATAATCGCCCCGCTCGTGGCGCCGGCGCTGAATCCATGAGGCGAAAGTTTGATACTGCAGTCCCGTCATCCGCGCAAACGCCGCCCCCTTCAGCCCGCTGCGTTCGAACTCATCCAGGATCGCCTCGCGCGGTTCCGCACTATAACTCACGCGGCCTGCCGCGTCCCGTTTCAAAATCTGCAATGCATTGGCTCCCATAAGAGCCGTAGTTTATGTCTCCAGCTACGACGCGCATCTTCCTTCTGAGGGGGCTACACTACCTTTCCCGCCCAACCCCGCGTGGTCCGGCTGAAATTCTGAAATACGCCAGCGTCGCTGCAAGCCCTTCCTCCAGGCTGCTCACCGGTTGGAATCCGGTCGCGGCCAACTCGTCCACTGCGGCGCGAGAGTGCTTCACATCGCCGGGGCGGTCCGGCAGATAACGGATTTCGGATTTTGATCCGGCCAGTTCCACGATTTTCTCGGCGAGAGCTTTTACCGTGATGGCGCCGCCGTAGCCGGCATTGCGCACGCCAGTAAGTTCCGGAGTCACGGTGACGTGACGGATCGCGGCCACGATGTCCTTCACGTAGACAAAATCGCGGGTCGCCGAGCCGTCACCGTAGATGGCAAGAGGTTCGCCATTCAGCGCTTTCTCGATGAAGATGGGCACCGCTGCCGCATATGCTCCGCGCGGATCTTGACGCGGCCCGAAGACGTTGAAGAACCGCAGCGCCACCGTTTTCACTCGGCCTTCGTCGTGATAGAACCGGCACCAGTGCTCGCCTTGGAGTTTGGTGATGGCGTAGGGACTTTTCGGTTCGGGAAGCATGGCTTCCGTTTTCGGCACCGTAGGATTGTCTCCGTAGATGGCGGCGGAGCTGGCGAAAAACACCTTCCTCACGCCCGCCTGCGCGGCCGCTTCCAGCACCCGGACCACGCCCACACCATTCACGCTCTCACAGCTCAACGGCTCGCTCAACGAAATGGGCACGCTGACCATGGCGGCAAGATGAAAGACATAATCCACGCCGACCATAGCCCCTTGCAGCTCGGCATCATCCAAGATACTCCCCCTTCTGAAATCCACGTCCAATCTTGACAAATTGCTTTCGTACCCGGTCGCCAGATTGTCCAGCACCCTGACCTCCGCCTCGCCCTGAAACGATTCCGCCAGATGACTTCCGATAAATCCCGATCCGCCCGTGATTAAAATGCGCATAGCAGAGGCGAGGTTCCTCCAATCCCGCTGTGCCGCCAAGCGCCGATTTTCAGCATCTCGGCCCCGGAATTCGTCAGGGAATTTTGCGGGTTGAAGAATGCCCAGTCACTATGCAGCATGGCGCATGAACGAGACCGATGTTCCCCAGCCGATCAGCCTCGAAGACGCGCAACGGAACTGGACCTTGCAGAAGCAGAAAATGCCGCTCGAAACGCGCGACCAGGAACTTCTCGAACAAGCCTACGTCTGGCAAATGTGGGTCAGCCACGGGATGGGTCACAGAGTGGGAAGATCGCATCGCCACCCAGTTCAAAGCCCTCAAAAAATTTGCGCAAACCCGTGGCTGTTTCCTGAAGCCAGCCAACCTGCCGCCACGCCTACCAAGGGCCACTCCGGGGCGCGAAGTTACCGTTCATTCCGCGTCACGCCGCGTCTGGAAATCTACCTTCCCCGGCAATTCCGGCTTTGGCCCCTTTGGATACTAAACCCCGGCGGGCTACCTGCGGGTTGCGCCTGAGCAATCTAATCTTCGGTGACGATGTGGCGTTCGAAGGCGTCCTCGGGCGCAAGGAGGAATTGAACCTGGCGACCTCGCAAAGCTTCATCCAACCGCATCCCGTCCGCTTCATCCCGACCGAAGGCGAAATCCAAGCCCTGCTCGCCGATCTCGGTTTTGGCTACGCCGAATCCGCCGTGCTCTGGTGCCGCGATGACGGCACCCAACTGGGCGACACGCACGACCGGAACTTCATCCGCGCCTTTGACGAAAGTATCATCGCCATTAACGTGCAGCCCCCGGTTGTTGCCCGGACACGCATACGTCTGACGGATACTCAAAACAAAAAAGCCCGTACAACTGGACGGGCTTTTTTGAGCTGACAATTATCGGTTGGCGGGCGGCTCCGGCTCCGCTCCCATTCCACCCCCGTCCCGCCAAAACCGTTTACAGGGATGCAATAGCCATCGTCCCTCGGCTTGGCGCTGTGGAAGGATAGCCTCCAATTCCCCGGCCGGTTCCAGATCTGTTTCAAATTCCGGCAAATTCCTAACACGAAACCCCAGATGATGCGCTGTGGTTGGCATCGCCAGTTCCAAGTAGACCGGCATCGGCTCCGCTGCCGCAGCGGTGGCCGCAAATGCTTCCCAAGTCCACCAGGTCAGGCAACCTAGGATCATCAACACCACGTCTTTGTCCCGTCTCAGTGAAGATTCCAGCCAAGGTTGAAAGTGGCGGTGGCTTTGGTGTGCTAGAAAATGCGGATGGCTGGTCCCATCTACCCGACGCAGCCCGACGCCCAGCACCTGAGCCTGCTCCTCCGTTTCCCGGGTCATCAGATATTCCACCAACCTCTCCCGCAGAGGCACGACATCACATTCCACCATCAATACCCGGTCCACTGGGCTTCCCGACAAAACCGCCGCCACGTCCTGCATGATCCCACGATAGGACTGCCTCTCCCGCTGGTGGTCCCGCGTCCTCAGACGGGGGTCGCGGATGAAGGTCCGCCGCGGCCACGCCAAGGCCGCGAACGTATCCTCCGTGCCACCATAAGCCACGTGGATCAACGCCTCAGGATTCAGGCGTTGCCACATTCCGCACATCGCCACCACCTCGGGAGGTGTCTGGTGGGAGATCAGCACGATGACCGTCTTCAACATAAGGAAAATCGGGCGGCGGATGGGTCGAAAAACCCAGATCCTGAGCCCAGTAAGATTCTGTCGTTTGCGGCAGAAAATGGGGCCGCACCGCCACGCCGTCCAGACCAATCACCTTCAATCTGCCCTTCCACCGCACCACCACCACCCGGGCGATTACTGCTCCCGTGCGTTGGTCCACCAACTTCATTCCCCACAGGCGGCGCAGCACCGCCAGCCCCATGCGCCGTAAGAGTGCTTTCATGTCAGGAAAACCGGGTTGCCCTCCAGCCGCACCGGTCCCTCCTCCCGGATCCAACGTCCCTCTTCCAACCGCCACCGGGTGCTCCGGCCCGCCACCCGCTGCGCATCCGCCTCCACCATCTCCTGCACCAGCGACTCAAAACTCCGCCTCGGCTGCCATCCAGTTTCTTCCCGCAACCGCCGGCTGTCCCCCACCAACGGAACCGCCTCCGCCGGACGCCAGAACTCAGGCACCGTTCTCACATATTTGGTGTAATCCAAGCCCACCGCCGCGAACGCCACCCGGCAAAATTCCCTTACCGTCCGCCCCTGTCCCGTTGCGATCACCCGGTCCTCCCCCACGTCCGACTGCAGCATCAGATGCATCGCCCGCACGTAATCCTCGGCATGGCCCCAGTCCCGGATCACATCCAGATTGCCCAGCAGCAACTCCTGCTGCTGCCCCGCCGCGATGCGGGCCGCCGCCGCCGTAATCTTGCGGGTCACAAACCGCTCCGGCCGCAGCACACTTTCGTGATTGAACAGGATTCCGATCCTCACAAACAGCCTGTCCCGCCGGTATTCCTCCGCCAGCGGATGCAGCAGCGCCTTGCTGGCTCCATACAAGGACACCGCCGCGCGTAGCGTCTCTTCATTTTGTGGGGAATAGAGGGGATCTCCCAGAGCCACCGCACTTCCGGCCAGGAAAACCCTGGATTGCGGCACCGCCCGCAGGGCTGCCTCCAGCAACCGTGCCGTCAGCATCACGTTGCTCTCCAGCATCTGCACCGGGCCTTCATTGGGCCTGCCCGCAAAGCTGTCCCCGGCCAAATGATAAATCTCATCCGGCACCTCTTCTTCCAGCACCGTCTCCCATCCTTCCGCCTCGGGCACCAACCGGCGCCGCACCCCCACGGACAGCGGCCGTTCCAGCCCCCGCACCATCCCGGTAACCGCGTAACCCAACGATTTCAGATAGCACCCCAGCAGGATACCATCCTGTCCACTGCCCCCGGTAATCAGCGCTTTTTTCATCTTGGGCAGATCATGGAACACCGGACCGCCGGCGCATGCCAGGGGCGGACTCCGTCCCAAGGCCATCTCTTCCGTCCCGCCAAGCCCTCAACGGTCCCCGGCTAGCCCAGCGATTTCATCTTCTTGTCCCGTTCCGCCAGTTCCAAATCCGACTCCACCATGATCTTCACCAGTTCCTTGAACTTCACCTTCGGCACCCAACCCAGCTGTTTCGCCGCCTTCGCCGAATCCCCGATCAACAGCTCCACCTCGGCCGGCCGCTCGAAGGCTTCGTCGTACTTCACATACTCCTGCCAGTCCAACCCCGCCTGCCCGAAGGCCTCCATCACAAACTCCTTCACCGAATGCGTTTCCCCTGTCGCCACCACATAATCATCCGGCGTCTCCTGCTGCAGCATCAGCCACATC
>JAYUWQ010000936.1:0-7124 GCA_043753485.1 bacterium | reverse complement strand
GCTGAAACCGCTGCTAAAGACACCGGTCCCGACTCGTAAGAGGCTTTGCCACTCATTCCTTTTTCATGCGTCTGACCCAACCCCTATTCCTGGCCACTGCGCTGGTAACTTGTTCCGCCTTTGCTGCCCCGGTCCCCGACCCCGGCGGCCCGGTGAGTTTCTACAAATCGATCCGGCCCATCTTCCAGGCGAAGTGTCATGGCTGCCATCAACCGGCCAAAGCCAAGGGCGACTATATCATGACGGATTTTGCCAAACTGCTGGCGGGAGGCGAGGATGGCGCGGCCGTGGTGGCGGGCGATGCCGCAGCCTCGGCATTGCTCAAGCAGATCACGCCGCATGAGGGAAAAGTCGAAATGCCAAAAAGCGGGGATCCCCTCGCTGAGGCCGAGGTCGCCCTAGTAGGAAAATGGATCAGCGAAGGGGCGGTGGACGACACTCCGCCCAATGCCAAACAACACATCGACGCCGCGCATCCGCCCACCTATGCGCAACCGCCCGTGATTGCCTCGCTGGATTACTCTCCCGACGGGAAGCTGCTGGCGGTGTCAGGGTTTCACGAAGTGCTGCTGCATCACGCCGATGGCAGCGGGGTGGCGCATCGCCTGATCGGTCTGAGTGAGAAAATCACATCGGTGAAATTCAGCCCCGATGGCAAATGGCTCGCCGTCACCGGCGGCCTGCCGGCGCGCATGGGGGAAGTGCAGATCTGGGACGTGGCGGCGACCACCCTGAAGGTCTCGGTGCCCGTCACTTTCGACACAGTTTACGGGGCCTCGTGGTCGCCGGACAGCAGCCTTGTGGCATTTGGATGCGCCTCTGACAAAAGCTTGCGCGCCATCGAAGCGGCTACCGGCAAGCCAAAACTCTTCATGGCCGGACATGATGATTGGGTCTTCGATACTCTTTTCACTGCCAAGGGAGATCATGTGGTGTCGACCGGCCGCGATATGACCGCAAAACTGACGGAACTGGCCACCCAACGCTTTGTGGACAACCTGACCTCCATCACCCCGGGGGCGCTCAAGGGTGGCCTGAGTGCGCTGGCCCGCCACCCGCAGCGCGATGAATTTCTGGTAGGGGGTGCCGATGGGGTGCCGCAGGTTTACCGCGTGTTCCGTGAGGTGGACCGGAAGATCGGTGACAACTCCAACCTGATCCGCCGCTTCCCCGCGATGGAAGGCCGGGTGTTCGCCGTGAGCTACCGCGCGGATGGAAAACGCCTCCTCGCTGCCTCCAGTCTGGATGGGAAGGGCGCGGTGAATGTCTACCGTTCGGAATTCGATCCGAAATTGCCTGACAATATCAAGGCGGTTTTCAGCAAGACCAGCACCGAACGCAATGCCGCGGAAAATACGGCCGTGGAAGCCTACCAGACGGAGGGCACGGAACGCCTCGCCCGCACGGAACTGCCCACCGGCATCTATGCCGCCGTCTTCAGCCCGGATGGAAAAACCATTGCCGCTGGCGGACAGGACGGCCGGATCCGGCTGATTGATGCCGAAACCGGAACGATCGCCCGGGAGTTCGTGCCCGTAACGGTGGATCAACGGTCGATGGCCGGCACCCAAAAAGCAGCCGGGGTCACTGCGGCTGCGGTCGTGCCCGATGGCATTGCCGATATTCTGCCCGCCGGAGCGGTCATCACGCGCTTGACCCTGGAGCCGGACCGCATCGCTTTCCACAAATCCATCCACTACACGCAACTGCTCGTCACCGCCCATCTGGCGGATGGCGGCAAGGTAGACGCCACGCGCATGGTCAATGCAGTCTTGGATCAACCTGTGGTCCAGGTCAGCGCCGGAGGCTTGGTGAATCCCCTCAAGGATGGGGCCGCCCAGCTCACGCTTTCCGCCGGCGGGCAATCGGTCAAGGTTCCGGTGGAGGTGTCAGGTTTTGATGCCCCGCTGGTGGTTGACTACATCCACGAGGTGACCCCGGTGATGTCCCGCATGGGCTGCAATGCCGGAACCTGCCACGGTGCCAAGGACGGGAAAGCCGGCTTCAAGCTGAGCCTGCGCGGCTACGATCCCGTCTATGATCTGCGTGCCTTCACCGATGATATCAAAGGCCGCCGCACTAATGTGGCCAGCCCTGATGACTCCCTGATCCTTATGAAAGCCACCGCCGGAGTGCCGCACGAAGGTGGCCAGGTCACCCGGCCGGACTCGGACCGCTACCGCATTCTCCGCGCCTGGGTCGCGGCCGGGGCCCAGGTGAAATTCGACAGCCCGCGCGTGACGAAAATCGACCTCTCGCCCCGGAATCCCACCATCCTGCTGGAAGGCGGCCGCCAGCAGATGCGGGTGCTCGCCACCTATGCCGATGGGCAGGTGCGGGACGTGACGCAGGATGCCTTCGTCGACACCGGCAACATGGACGTGGCCAAGGCCGAAAAAGCCGGTGGCCTGCTCACCGCGCTGCGCCGGGGTGAAGCTCCCGTGCTGGCCCGCTACGAGGGCAGTTATGCCTCGACCGTGCTCACGGTGATGGGCGACCGCAGCGGCTTTGTCTGGCAGGCTCCGCCGGCTAATAACAAAATCGATGAATTGGTGGCTTCCAAGCTGGAGCGCATGAAAACACTGTCTTCCGCGCTCTGCACCGATCTCGAATTCATCCGCCGCGTCTATCTCGACCTGACCGGACTGCCGCCGGCCCCGGAGCAGGTCCGCGCCTTCATTGCCGATGCTTCCGACTCGCGATGGAAACGGGAGCAGCTGATCGAGCAACTGATCGCTTCCGAGGATTTCACGGACCACTGGACCAACAAATGGTGCGATCTGCTGCAGGTGAACAGCAAGTTCCTCGGAGCTGAAGGGGCGAAGGGTTTCCGCGACTGGGTCCGCGACCAGGTGGCCCGCAATGTGCCTTACGATCAATTTGTAAAATCCATCCTGACCGCCAGCGGGTCCAACAAGGACACGCCCGCGGCCTCTTATTTCAAAATCCTGCGCGAGCCGGTGGAGTTGATGGAAAACACCACCCACCTGTTTCTCGCCACGCGGTTCAACTGCAACAAATGCCATGACCACCCCTTCGAGCGCTGGACGCAGGATCAATATTATCAACTTTCCGCCTTCTTCGCCCAAACCGCCCTGGAACGCGATCCTGCCAGCGGCGACCGGAACATCGGGGGTTCTGCCGTGGAAGGAGCCAAGCCCCTCTTTGAGAAGGTGATGGACCGGAAGGAGGGTGAGGTGAAGCACGACCGCACCGGTCAGGTGGCGCCCCCGGTCTTTCCCTATCAGGCAACGGTCTCCGTGCCGGAGAGCGCCAGCCGCCGCGAAAAACTGGCGGCCTGGGTCATCAGTCCGGACAATGCGTATTTCGCCCGCAGCTTTGTGAACCGCTTGTGGGGATATCTGAATGGGGTGGGCTTGATTGAGCCGCTGGATGACATCCGTGCCGGCAATCCTCCCTCGAATCCTGAACTGCTCGACTGGCTGGCGCAGGAGTTCATCGCCAAACAGTTCGACTTCCGCCATGTGGTCCGCCTGATCGCCCGCAGCCGCACCTATCAACTGTCCCATCAGACCAACCGCTGGAATGCGGATGACAAAACCAACTTCAGCCATGCGGCGGCGCGCCGCCTGCCGGCCGAGACCCTGTTGGACACCATCTACAGGGTGACCGGCACCACGCCGGAAATCCCGGGAGTTGCCAAGGGCATCCGTGCCGCGCAGTTGCCCGACAGCAATATCGGATTGAAGGATGGATTCCTGACCAATCTGGGACGTCCTGTCCGGGAGAGTGCCTGTGAATGCGAACGCAGCACCGACCTGCAACTCGGACCGATCATGGCACTCATTTCCGGCCCCACCGTGGGCGATGCCATCTCGGGTTCCGGGAATGCCCTCGCGAAACTGGTGGCCGACCACCCGGACGACCGGGAATTGGTGGGCGAGGTGTTCATGCGGGTTCTGAGCCGCCCGGCTTCCGAACCGGAAGCCGCCAGCGCGCTCGCCATGCTGAAGGAAATCGACTCCGAGCACACTGCCTTGGTGACCGCCCGCGACCAGCGCGCCGCGGAAATGGCACCGGCCATGGCGGAGCGGGCCAAAGCGAGGGAGGCCGCCATCGCCCAAGCCAAAGCAGAGCTGGACAAAACCGCCATAGCGCTGGCCCCCGCCCTCGCCCAGCGGACCATGGACCAGCAGCAACGCGTCGCCGCCCTGGAGAAATCCCTGGCTGATTCCGATGCCCAGGTGCCTGCCAAACTCGCGGCATGGGAAACCCAGCAGGCCGGGCAGACCCCCTGGACCCTGCTTCAACCTGACAAAGCGGTTTCCACCAACAAGGCAGTCCTCACGGTACAGCCGGACCGGGCGGTGCTGGTGTCAGGCGCCCAGGGAAAGACGGTTTACACCCTGACCCTGCCGGTGGCGGCCGGACCGATCACCGGCCTGCGGCTGGAAGCATTGAAAGAAGGGGACAAGGTGGGCCGCAGTCCGGGCGGTAACTTCGTTCTGACCGAAATCGAGGCCAGCCTGGAACCCTTGACCGATGGGAAACCCGGGGCCGCCCAGCCCCTGAAATTCACGGAAGCCCTCGCCACGCGCAGTCAGGAAGGCTATGATGTCAAAACAGCAATCGACGGCAATGTGAAAGCCGAATCCGGCAATGGCTGGGGTATCGCTCCCGGCACCGGCGAAGCCCAGACTGCGGTTTTCACCTGCCTGGGCGCCCCGGCCACTGGTGGTCTGCTGACCGTCCGTCTCCACCACAACTATGTGGACGGCCAACATGCCATGGCCCGGTTCCGTCTGGGTATCACCGGTCAAGCGGGCCCGCTGGTTCTGGGATTGCCGGCTGACGTGGGTGCCGTTCTCGCCACCGCCGCTCCCCAGCGCACTCCGGATCAGCAGGCCGTCCTGACGAACTACTTCAATTCCCTGGATGCAGCGCGCACCAAACTGGCCGCAGACTTGGCCGCTGCCCGCCAGCCGCTCCCGGAGGATCCGCAGCTCACCGCGCGCAAAGCGGCAGTCGCCACCGCCGAACTTCCGGTGCCACTGGATCCCACGCTGGAACGCCTCCGCAAAGATGCCGACCTCAGCGCCGCCCAGCTCAAAAATCAACGCCTCACCGCCACCCAGGATCTGACTTGGGCCCTGATCAACACCCCCGCGTTCTTGTTCAATCACTGAAGCCGGGATAGAGGGACAGTCCGGCGCGTGCTTGGCAGGCAGCCTGCGGAGCTTCAGCGCGCCCTTGGCTGCGGGACCTTACTGTGCCAGGAAGGTAAACACCGTGGTCTCCTGCAAAGGTGTCCCCGGCCGGACGACGATGGAGGGGAAGTTCTTATGGTGGATGGTGTCGGGAAAATGCTGCGTTTCCAGACAGACTGCGGTGTGATCCATGTGATTCCCCGTGTAAAGCTGCACCGCAGGCTGGGTGGTCCGCACCTCCATGATCCGGCCGCTTTTGGGTTCGGTCAGGCGTGCGGCCAGCTTCATGGTTTTGCCCCCGGCCAGGATGTAATTGTGGTCATAGCCGTTCAGCTTCGGTTTCAGTTGTCCGATGCGGTCGCCGATGCGCCTCGGCTCGTTGAAATCCATCAGGGTGCCCTTGAGTGGCAGGATCTCTCCCGTGGGAATCAAATCAGCATCCGTGGGCGTGTAACTTTGCGCCGGAATCCACAAAATGTTATCGAGGCAGCTCCCGCCTCCCGCCAGATTCCAATACGCGTGGTTGGTCAGGTTGGCGATGGTGGGCTGGTCGGTTTCGGCGTGATAATCAAGCCGGAGTTCGTTGTTATCCGTCAGGGTATAAATCACTGAGGTCTTCAGATTCCCCGGAAACCCTTCCTCACCATCCTTGCTCAGCCAGGTCAGCTTCACCGACGATTCGTTCTTTTTTGCCGGAGCCTCTTCAACGGTCCAGACGGACTGGGCGAACCCTTTGCGCCCTCCGTGGATCGAGTTTTTCTTTTCGTTGACCGTCAATGGATAGGTCGTTCCATCCAGTTCAAATTGAGCGCCTCCGATCCGGTTCACCACCCGGCCAATGATGGCCGCCGCGCCGTTGAACCTCTCGAACTTTTCCTGGCTGTCCGTGGTGAGCAGAATATTGGTGAACTTCCCGTCGCGGTCCGGAGCCTGAAGTTGCTTGATGATGGCCCCATAGGTAATGATCTCGGCACTCATGCCTTTGGCATTCCGCAGGGTGATCAGTTTCACTGCCGAACCGTCCTTGGCTTTGCCAAAATCCGCCTGTTCCACCCGTTTCAATGTATGGGCCAGGGCTGTTCCCTGGAGGACAGCCGCCATCAAGAAAAGGATCAGGGGTTGCTGGAAGGAAGGGTGGATACGGGAAATTTCCATGGTCGGTTTCAGTAAGCGCCCTTGACCCGCATCTTGACGCCAAAGACTTTTTTGCTCGCGGTGATGAACAGCAAGTCACGGTCCTTGCCGGCGAAGGTCACGTTGCCGGTCCAGGGTTCCGGGATTGGGATGTTCGTCAGCTTATTGCCGGTTTTGTCGAACACCGTCACCCCACTGCCCGTGAGATAGACATTGCCTTCGGCATCAAGGGTCATGCCATCCGAACCCAGCTCGCAGAAGAGGGTTTTGTTGGTGAGGGTGCCGTCGGCATTGATGGAGTAGGAATAGGTTTTGCGGGCGCCGATATCGGAGACGTAGAGCATTTTGCCATCAGGCGTGCCGATGATGCCGTTCGGCTCTTTCAGATCCAGCGCCACGGGGGTTGCGGTCTTCGTCCTGGGGTCGAAGAAATAGACGTATTTGCCGGGCTGCTGCATCGCTTTGTCGCGCTGCCAGTAGTCGCGTTTATAGAGGGGATCGGTGAAATAAAGCTTTCCGTCAGGGCGGATCCACAGGTCGTTCGGGCCATTCAGCAGCTTGCCGCCGAAATCGCGGATCAGCACCGTGACTGTTTTGTCAGGGGCAATGGACCAGAGTTGATTCTCCCCGTCGGCGCAGGCCAGCAGATTTCCCGCTTTGTCGAAACGGGTCCCATTGCTGCGGCCCGCCGGTTTGAGCCAGTCGGAGAACGAACCATCCGCAGCATTGTATTTGACGATGCGGTCATTGGGCTGGTCGGTGAAGAACACATTGCCATCCCGGTCCACCGCGGGGCCCTCAGTGAAGAGGTAACCCTCGCTC
>JAYUWQ010000935.1:0-2816 GCA_043753485.1 bacterium | reverse complement strand
CGGGTTCCGGCGGGTACAGGCTTTTCCTCGCTGCGTCCATCCGGCCATTGGATGCGGAGGGAGGCGGCCCCGGTGAGGCCAAAGGTGAGGACGGCGGGGGCCTGACTGAGGTAACCGGCCCCGGCGTGATATTCCTGCATCCGGGCGGGTTGGCCGGTCTGGATGAGGGTGACGCGGGTCCCCGGTCCCTTGCCGGCGGGCAGGCGCACGCGGAGAAAGTTGGCCGGGTCGGCGGTCTGATTCAACAAGGCGGCAGCGGCGTTGTTATTGGTGGTGATGAGGAGATCCGGCACGCCGTCGTTATTGAGATCGGCCGCCGTCGCCGCCTTGCAATCACGGGGCAGCACCAGGCCGCTGGAACCGGCAGGGAGGGCGGAGAAGGCCCGTTTGCCCCCATTGATCAAGACTTGCCCGAGACCGCCGTCGTAGTGCCCAGTCTCGATCTGCGGACTGTGGAAGTTTTGGGCGAGGCAGAGATCCGGTGCCCCGTCACCATTCACATCCGTAACTGCGATGCCGAAGGCCGGAGCGACCTGCACGAGGCGTTCCAATGCCTGGAACTTGAAGATAGGCTGACCGGAGCCGTCATTGCCTTCGTTCCAGAAAATGCCTGTCCCGAGGGTGTTGGCCTCGAATTTTTGGCCTTTGTCGAGGGAGTCGCCATAGACTTCCTTCAGGCTGGCACTGGCGAAGGCGTGGTAGGTGGGGAACTTGGTTTTCAGGAAGGGCATGGCGGTCGAGCTGCAACTGCGTCCACGTTCCGGATAGAGGGTATCCCCCTCCCGCTTCACCTCGACAATGTTTTTCCGGCCGGTGTTATCGCAATCGGCGTAATAAAGCAGCTTCGGTTTTTCAGGAGTCGCCTCCTTGTATTTGGTATTATACCCGAAGTTCCCGGCAATCAGGTCCAGCCGACCATCGCCATCCAGATCGGCGGTTTCCACACTGGTCCACCAGCCGGTATTTCTGGCCAGATTGTCCATGGTATCCACCCGTTCGGCGAGTTTCCCCTTTTGGTTCAGGAAGAGTTTCACGCTACCCCACTCGTGGGCGAGAAGCAGGTCCGGGGCGCCATCCAGATTGACATCCGACCACACGGCCCCGCTGACCATGCCGGACTTCCGGAGGGCGGCGCCACCGACGGCCACAGTGACATCCGTGAAGAAGACTTTGCCGGCCTGGCTGTCATTCCGCAGAAGACGGCTTTCCGGGGCGATGGGATACTCCGCCGGGACCACGCGGCTGCCGATGTAGAGGTCAACATCGCCGTCTTTGTCAAAATCCACTGCCGCCACGGGGCCGCTGGATTTCAGGAAAACCGGCAGGGCTTCCGCGGCGGCTTTGGTAAATCCGCCTTTGCCATCATTGAGGTAGAGGCGGTCGGCGAGGAGAGGATTGCCTTCCTTGAATTGATACGATCCGCTGGCCACCAGCAGGTCCGCATCCTGATCCCCATCGGCATCGAAAAACACGGCACCCATGTCTTCGTGGGCTTTGTCGGCCTGGAAGGCATCCACCCACTGGGAAGCGAAGCCACCCTTGCCATTGGCAAAGCGGAGCTCTCCGGGCTGACCGGCCCCGCCCCCAAGGTAAAAGTCGTCGAATCCATCGCCATTCACATCGGACCAGGCGATGGCCGGCCCGAGTTGGGACAGGGCATGGGGCAGCAAAAGTTGATCGGAATAGTCATCATACGGGACTTCCTGATGCCGGATCGGCGGGAAGGCGGGAGCCGCGGCGAAGATCGGCGGAGCCGGTTTGCTGGCGGCGGGAGGCGCGGTGCCGGTGCCCGGAGCAAGGACGTGCAGTTGGTTCACGGCCAATTTCTCCAAGCGCTCACTGGATCCGTCGGGCCAGGTCACGACGGCGGATTCCACCACCGGATCGGCTCCAAGGCCGAAGTGGATCAGGGCTTCATTGTGGGAATGGTATCCGGAACCAGGGAACAATTGGCGCATCTGGGAACCGGACGCCGAAGTCACCGTCACCGAGGCTCCGATGCTTTCGGTATTCGGGGATTTCCCTTTGAAGCGGAAAGCGACGCTGTTGGATTTCGGGCGGCCGGCCGCGTTGTTGCGGTAGAGGGTGGGGGGTTCATCCAGGTTCACTTCCACCAGATCCAGATCCCCATCGGCATCCAGATCACCCCAGGCGCAGCCGTAGGTGACCGCCGTCCGGTTCAGGCCCCACTCCTCGCTGGAGTCATGGAAATGGAGGTCCCCTTCATTCCGGTAGGCGCGGTGCTGCTCCGGCCGGGTGGTCTGGTCTTTGTAAAAATCCCATTGGTGGCTGCCGGCCTTGCTCGCTTCATCCACCACGAAGTCAGAATGGTTCATGGCCCGGATCACGCCGTTGGTCAGATAGACATCCTGTTTGGCATCGTGGTCATAATCCCCGAATTTCACCGCCCACGTCCAGTCCGTGCTGGCAATGCCAAGCATGTAAGCGGCTTCCAGGAAACGCCCGGTGCCGGTGCCGAGCAGGCAGGTATTCCGCATGTATTGCGGGGGGGAGGACTCGACCGCCCGTTTCAGATTGGTGCCGCCCATGGCTCCCATGGTGGTTTTGCTTTTGTAATGAGTCGTGGCGGACATATCGGCGAGGAAAAAATCCGGCAGCAGGTCGTTGTTCAAATCCCCCGCATCCGCTCCCATGCTGAACCAGCAGGTGTGCGGGGCGGCCTGGGCCAGCACATTTTTGAAGGTGCCGTCGCCATTGTTGTGCCAGAGGCGGTCCTCGGAGAGGAAGTCGTTGCCAATGAACAGGTCCGGCCAGCCATCCTTGTTGTAATCCCACCAGGTGGCCGACAGGCCGTC
>JAYUWQ010000934.1:0-7136 GCA_043753485.1 bacterium | reverse complement strand
TCCGCGACCCTAGCGTCTCCGCCGCCGGCCGGTCCTGGCCGGGGACGGTGCTTCCGGGGCAGGTTCTCCGCTTGGTTTCTTTTTGACCGGCTGGGCATCCTGCGGGCGCACCGGCTTGCCACTGCCGCCGCCGGGTTTGGCGGTGGCTGGTTTACCGCGTCGCCCGGGGCGCTCTCCGCTGCGTTTTTCTCCGGGGCGGGGGCCTTTGCTGCGGGCGGGGCGGTCGCCGCCACGCCCGGTCATAGGCTGAGCTTTGGAATTGGTGGCGGTGACGCGGAGGAGGCGGAAGTTCACCGTCCCTCGCTCGCGGTCGATCCCGGTGGGGATGGCTTCGACAAAATCCCCGGCGCGGATGGCGACCTCTGGATTGCGGTTGCGCAGGGTGGAGCTGGCGGCGTCGAAAAAGGGATCCGGCAGACCCAGATCCGGGAAGCGGATGGCGCCGCGGGTCTGGCTGTTGATCGTTTCAATGAACAGGCCGAAGGGCAGGACCCGGCTGACCATGCAGGGCCACGGCTCGGGGTTTTCCATGGAGGCGAGGCGCTCGAAGTATTCCAGTTCCTTGAGGCGGCGGCTTTCCATCTCGGCGTCGGCGCTGACGCGTTCGGTGGTGGAAATGTGTTCCGCGGTCTCCTTCATGTGCGCGTAGTCCGGCGTCTTCATGGTGCCGCCGCTGCCGGGGGCACGGGTGAGATTCCATAACAATCGGTGCACAATCAGATCCGCATACCGCCGGATCGGGCTGGTGAAGTGGGTGTAGTGCTTGAAGTGCAGCCCGTAGTGGCCCAGCGAGTCCGGATGATACACGGCGCGTTTCAGGCTTTTCAGAAGGGTCAGCTTCAACATGGGCGCTTCCGGCCGGCCTTCCATGGCCGCGATGGCTTTCTGCAGTTCACTGCGGACGGACAGGTCCCCGACATGGATGCCGGCAGCGCCGAGGACTTCACGGAGTTCATCCAGCTTGGCCTGATCCGGTTCCTCATGGATCCGGTAGATGGACGGGCGGCCGCTTTGCAATAACGTCTCGGCCACAGCTTCATTGGCTGCGAGCATGAACTCCTCGATCAACTGGTGGCTCTCATCATATTGAATGGTGGCCAAACGGACGGGGACCCCCTTTTCATCGAGGATGATTTTGATTTCGGGGAACTCCAGATCAAGCGCCCCATGTTGATAGCGGCGCTTCCGCATCATGGACGCCAGTTTCCAGGCGCGCTGCAGGAGATCGCTGTCGGGATCTCCTGCGTCAGGATTTTTCATGGAAGCCATCGCTTCCTCGTAACTGTAGCGGCGGGCGCTGCGGATCACCCCGGCCCCGAACCGCTGGCCGGTCCGTTGCCCCTTGGCATTGAACGTGAGGACGGCGAAGCGGGTGAGTTTGTCCTCGTGGGGACGGAGGCTGCACAGGCCATTGGACAGGCGCTCGGGCAGCATGGGGATGACCCGGTCCACCAGGTAGGTGCTGTTGCCGCGCTCGCGGGCTTCCTTGTCGAGGGCACTGCCGGCGGTGACGTAGTGGGCCACGTCGGCGATATGCACGTGGAGTTCAAACCCGCCGTCCTTCAGTTGGGTGACCCCGATGGCGTCGTCGAAGTCCTTGGCATCGAAGGGATCGATCGTGATGATGTGGTGGCTGCGGCAGTCCTCGCGGCGGGCGATTTCAGCGGCGGGGATTTCGTCCGGATGGGAGGCGGCTTCCTCCAAGACCGCATCCGGGAATTCCAGCGGCAGGCGGAATTTGTAGATCACGCCGAGAACATCCACGCCTTTTTCGCCGGGGCGTCCGAGGCGTTTCACCAGATGCCCTTTCATGCGCGCACTCCGGGTGGGCCATTCATCGATGGCGACCACCACCTTGTCGCCGGCTTTGGCTTCGGTGTCATCGCTGATTTGCAGATCAACGTTGGGGAGGAGGACGTCGTCAGGGATCACCCAGGCATGTTTGGCCCGGATGAAGAGGGTGCCGGGGATGTTCTGGTTGCGGCGCTCAAGGATTTTGACGACGCGGGCTTCGAGGTGGACTTCCTGAGGCGGGCGCTCGTGTTTGGGCTTTTCCTTGCGGGCTTTTTCACTGCGCCACCACGAGGGTGGTTCGGAAGCCGTGACTTTAACGCTCACCCGGTCCCCATTGAGGGCGGTGTTCAGATGTTCCTCCGGAATGGCAATGCGGGCATCCGGATCGGAGCCGAGGGCAGCATACACCACTGCATTTTCCTTGTCCCCCTGTTCCGGGCGGAAGGAACCGCCGCCGCCGGGCTTGCTGAAAATGGTGCCGTTGAGCAGGCGCTGCCCTGCGCTGCGCAGGCGGTAGCGGCGGCCATCGCCTTCCACAATCTGCCCGTCGTCCACCAGTTCCTTCAGAACCTGCCGGAGGCCTTGGCGGTCATCGATCGGCACGCCGAGCGTGCGGGCGATCTCGTTTTTAGTCTGGGCGGCGGTGGCGGTTTGAGCCAGCAGAGCCAGCACCTGGGTGGAAAGTGGGTCGCTGGGACTCAAAATTTGCCCCTCCTCGGCGCAGCATACGGGATTTTCCTAGTTGATTTCATCTTTTTGCTTTATCATCGCGTCAGTCCGCTGCTATATCCACTCAAATTAACCCTCCCCCAAACTTTATGAAACTTCCCTCCGCCTCTTTCCGGCCGCGTGTTGCCGGTTTTACCCTCATTGAATTGCTGACGGTCATGGCCATCATCGCCATCCTCGCTGCCGCTTCCTTTGCGGGCTACGGGAAAATCGTGGAAGGCGTGCGGAAAAAAGAAGCGCAGGTGATGGCCATTGCCGTGGCCAACGCAGTGGAACAATTTTACGCAGACTACAATCGCCTGCCAAAACCGACTTCGGCGACCGATGGGGCCGATTCCGATACCACCACCGAGGGGGGCGAAGGCTTGGTCAAGGTCCTGACCGGCAAGGAAGGGGAGGAAGGTGCGGTGCAAAACACCCGCAAAGTCGATTATGCTGAAGGGATCAAACCCGCCAAGGTCGTGAAGGGCAAAGCCGGGACCGCCCAGGCCGGCGCCAGTGACAAATGGCGCAACGGCCTCGTGCTGGAGGACGAGAACATCGAAATCGTCGACAGCTGGGGGAATTATTACAAGCTCAAGCTGGATACCGATTATAACAAGGAATTGGAAAACCCGGACACCAACGGGGTCGCGGACGGTCTCACCAAGCTGGCCAAACGCGTCATCGTGTGGTCGGTGGGCAAGGATGGCAAGGAAGAGACCTGGGAAGATAACGTAAAATCCTGGGATTGATCCGGATTTCGCCTTGCCTTTGTCCTGCAGGATATTCCATGCCCTCAACGGCGACCGCCATGCCGTTTGAGATCATGGGAGCAGCCCATCTGGGCGCCTTGGGGGTGACGGCAGTGATCGCTGCGGTCCTCATCCAGCACGCCCGCCGGCATCCGGACCGCACCGGCCTCACCTGCAAAATCCTCGCGGGATTTCTGCTGCTTTTGTATCCGGCGCATGTCATCGGCCACTACGCCGGAGGTTCCTTGAACCGGGAAAACGCTTTCCCGTGCCATCTTTGTGATATTGCCGCGATCATTGGAGCCTTTGCCCTGCTGACCCGCCGGCAGCGGCTGGCCGAATTGGTTTGGTTCTGGGGTTTGGCGGGGACCTTGAACGGGCTCATCACTCCGGCCCTGAGCGCTACGTTCCCTTCCCCGGCCTACTTTGCGTTTTTTGCGCTGCATGGAGGCGTGGTGATCGCGGCTCTCTACCTCGTAGCCGGCCTGCGGCTGCGTCCGGAGCCGGGGGCGATCTGGCGTGCCTTCGGCTGGGGGCAGGTTTACCTCGCTGCCACGGCTGCGGTGGATCTGGTCTCCGGGGCCAATTACGGATTTTTGCGCGCCAAGCCGCCTCAGGCCAGTCTGCTGGATCTGCTGGGCCCGTGGCCGTGGTATATTCTAGCCTTGAATGCCCTTGCGGTGCTGCTGTTTACCCTGCTTTACCTACCCTTCCTGCGCCGTCCTGCCCCGGCCCGCACGGAATGAAAATTCCATCTTGCGCATTCCTGGCAGAATCATTATATTGGGGTATAATTTTACGAATGCCGCCGCCTCCGCTGACCCGATTCTACCGCACTGCTTCCCCAGTGTCCGGTTCCGGTGTATGCCTGCGGGGTGTGGCAACGATGGCTTGTCTGACGGCTGTTCCGTCCTTCCCGGTGGTCGGGGAGGTGCGGGTGTTCCGGCCATGATCTGTTTGGAAGTGTTTTCCCGCTCCCTCGCCGGGCTCAGCCTTCCCACGTCCACCCTCCCGCTTTTTCTTTTCCCCGGATTCTGATCAACCCATAACCTGCCCACGCTTATTCCCTCCCCGCCTCCCAGAAAACAGCCCAGCCGTTACCGCGACATGACGCGCGTCAATGACCGCATCCGTGCTCCTAAAATCCGCGTCGTTGATGGCCGTACCCATGAGCAGTTGGGCATTATGTCGGTCCCGGAAGCGCTCCAGATCGCCCGGCAGCGCGGTCTCGATCTGGTCGAAGTTTCGGCAGATGCCAAACCTCCGGTTTGTAAAATTGTCGACTACGGCAAATACAAATACGAGCAGTCCAAGAACGCCAAGGACACCGGCAAGCAAAAAGGAGGGAAGCTCAAGGAAGTCAAATTCCGCGCCAACATCAGCGAGAACGATTATAACATCAAACTCCAGCACGCCGAGGAATTCCTCAGTGAAAACAACAAGCTGCGGGTCGTGCTCCAGTTCCGGGGCCGCGAAGGCGCCCACCCTGAGATTGGTTTTGCCCGCATGATGCGCATCGTGGATGACCTCAAAACCATGGGGCACCTCGACATGCCGCCCCGTCAGGCCGGCCGCGCCATCAGCATGGCCCTCTCCCCGCTTCCGGCCAACCAGCGGACCCGCCGCTTCGCCAAACCGAAGGTGGAATATATCGAGGACATTGGCACCGAAGAGGATGACGACCGCGACGAGGAGAATACCCCTCACCTCCACACCCTCAGCCTGGAAGCGGTGCTGGACGAAATGGAAGAGGACAACGGCCGGCCGAAGAAGCGGAAGAAGGCAGAGTAAGACGGATCACGGGGCGCCCTCCGCCTGGCCCCTCCCGTAATTCTGCGCTGCAACCATCACCCTCCTGGAGACTGCCGGTCTCCAGGAGTTTTTTGTTATTTTCCCGGTGGATCCTGAGGCCGCCCGTGGCAAGGCCGTCAACCCCGGCAAAGCAGCGATAACATAAGTGGCACTGGGCTGCTTTTGGTGCTGCGGAACCCGGGTCCTGGCAACAAATCCTGCCGATACCACCCCCAACTCCCGGTTTGACTCCCTGGCCGTCCCCATTAAAGTCCCGCCTCCCCGGACCGGACGTTTCGGGCGCTAACTACATTGCCCCTTCCGGCCCGGTAGCGCTTCCTCCCCGTTCCACTTCCACAACCCAACCCAACCAGCAGTACCACAAATGGCTACCAAGAAAAAAGCAGCAGCCCCGGCCAAGTCCGGCGGCAAATCCGTCAAATACGTTTACACCTGGGGTGCCAACAAAGCAGACGGCAACGGCTCCATGAAGCCCCTCCTCGGCGGCAAAGGCGCCAACCTCGCCGAAATGACCCGCATTGGTCTCCCCGTCCCTCCCGGCTTCACCATCACCACGGAAGTCTGCACCTACTTCTACGCCAACAAACAAACCTATCCGGTGTCCCTCAAGGCACAGAACGAGGCCGGCGTGAAGAACATGGAAAAGATCATGGGCTGCAAGTTCGGCGACGCCAAGGGCATGCCCCTCCTCGTCGCCGTGCGCTCCGGCGCCCGTGACTCCATGCCCGGCATGATGGACACCATTTTGAACCTCGGCCTGAACGACCAGACCGTGCTCTCCCTCGCCGCCGCCACCAAAAACGAGCGCTTCGCCTGGGATTGTTATCGCCGCTTCATCCAGATGTATGGCGACGTCGTCCTCGGCGTGCAGAAAACCGAAGGCGAAGAGCACGAGCCGTTCGAAGTCGTTATCGAAACCTACAAACACGAAAAGTATCACCGCGACATCGTGGACAGCGACCTCACCGCCGCCGACAACCAGGAAATGGTGAAGCGCTTCAAAGCCCTCGTCAAAACCCGCACCGGCCGCGTCTTCCCCAACGACGTTTGGGAGCAGCTCAACGGAGCCGCCGGAGCCGTCTTCTCCTCCTGGATGAATGACCGCGCCATCGTTTACCGCCGCAAGTATAACATCCCCGCCGAGTGGGGCACCGCCGTCAACGTTCAGGCCATGGTTTATGGCAACACCGGCGACACCTCCGGTTCCGGCGTGGCTTTCACCCGCAACCCCGCCAACGGCGTCAACGAATTTTACGGTGAATTCCTCATCAACGCCCAGGGCGAAGACGTCGTCGCCGGCGTGCGCACCCCCGAGCCTGTCAGCAAGCTGAAGGCCGCGATGCCGAAGCCTTACGCCGAACTCATGAAGGTCCGCGCGACTTTGGAAAAACACTTCAAGGACGTGCAGGACGTGGAATTCACCGTGCAGGAAGGCAAGCTCTTCATGCTCCAGACCCGCAACGGCAAGCGCACCGCCGCCGCCGCGCTCAAGTTCGCCGCCGACATGGTGAAGGAAAAACTCATCGATTGGGAAACCGCCATTCTGCGCAACCCTGCCGATCAGCTCGACCAGCTCTTGGCTCCTATCTTCGACCTCGCCGATGTCAAGAAAGCCAAATGCATCGCCACCGGCCTCCCCGCCGGCCCTGGTGCCGCTTCCGGCAAGGTCTACCTCAACGCCGACCGCGCCGTGCTCGCCGAAGCCCGTGGTGAAAAAGTCCTCCTCGTCCGCAACGAAACTTCCCCCGAAGATCTTCGCGGCATGATCGCCGCCGAAGGCATCCTCACCGCCAAAGGAGGCGTCTCCTCCCACGCCGCCCTCGTGGCCCGCCAGATGGGCAAGGTCTGCGTCTGTGGTGCCGCTGCCCTGGAAATCGACTATGACAAGAAGACCGTCAAAGCCGCTGGCCAGACCTTCAAGGAAGGCGACTTCATGAGCATCGACGGCACCGCCGGCACCGTTTACGGCGGCCAGCTCAAGACCGCCCCCAGCGAAATCATCACCGGCATCGTCAGCAATGACAAAGTCGCGCAGAAGACCGAGAAGTTCAAAAACTTCCTCCAGCT
>JAYUWQ010000933.1:0-7145 GCA_043753485.1 bacterium | reverse complement strand
TTCATCCTGAATCCGTGGTAATCAGGTGTATCCGTGCCATCCGTGGCCCGTCAGCGTCCTTTTCAGGTTAACGTGGTTTGGTATCACACGTCGCAGAGTCGCACCGCGTCGGCCAGGGCGGCGACTTTATCGGCGGCGCGGGGGATGAATTCCTGGCCGACGAAACCGGTGTAACCGCTCTCGGCGATGGCGCGCATGATCGGTGGATAGTTGATTTCCTGCTGGTCGTCCAGTTCGGCGCGGCCGGGATTGCCGGCGGTGTGGATGTGGCCGACGTACTCCCGGCATTGCTGGAAATGCCGGATCAGGTCGCCATCCATGATCTGGACGTGGTAGAGATCGAAGAGGATCTTCATCCGCTCCGAGCCGATGGCCTGGCAGATATCGAGGGCCTTGCCGATGTGGTCGCACCAATAATCCGGGTGGCCTTTCATCTCTTCGGTCACCTTGGAGTTCAGCATTTCGAGGCAGAGGGTGACCTTCTTTTCCTCCGCGTAGGGCAGGATTTTTTTCAGTCCTTCGATCATGTTCTTCCGGGCGGTGGCATCGTCGAGACCGCGCCGGAAGCCCGAAAAAGTGATGACGCGCTCCACCCCATGGGCCACACAAGCGTCGATGCTCTGCCGGAGCCGGGCGACGCATTCATCGTGTTCCTCCACATGGGCGAAGCCTTTGGCAAAGCCGTGGCTGCCGGCGATGGCGCAGGTGAGGCCGCGTTCCTTTAGAATGGGCCAGTGTTCCGGGCCGATCAGTTCCACGGAGCTCATTCCCATGGCGGCCGCAGCATCGGCCAGTTCCACCACCGTGAGGGGCTTCATGTTCCAATGCACCACGGACTGCCTGATGCGGCCTTTGGTGATGCGGTAGGGCTCCGCCTTGGATTGCGCGGAACTGAGTGCGGGGGTGCCCGCAGCCAAGGCGGCGGTGGCAAGGAAGTGGCGGCGGTGGAGCATCATATCAGGTTGGGGAGCGGGAGGGAAAATGTCAATGGTTCCTTGCGGAACCTAGCGTTTTTCCACGGCAATGATCGTAATGTCATCGCTCTGCGGGGAGCCGCCCACAAATTCCGCCAGAGCCATCTGGAAGGCGGACAGCACCGCTTCCGCGCCGGAAGGGGCGGCCGCCAGAAAGACGTCGTGCAGGCGCTCGAGACCGAATTCGTCCCCGGCGGCATCCACGGCTTCATTGACGCCATCGGTGTAGAGGAGCAGGCAGTCGCCCGGTTCCATGTCGAAAGTGAAATCCTTGGTGACCCGTTCGAAGACGCGTCCGCCATCAATGCCGAGGGCGAGGCCCGGGGGTTTCAGGGTAGTGACGATGCCGGTCCGTTTGGAAAAATGCAGCGGGGCATCGTGTCCGGCCCGGGACAGGGTGATGCGCGGCACGTGTCGGTCGAGGACGCAGTAGGCGAGGCTGATGAACATGTCCTCGCGGATATCGCTGAAAAGCATCCGGTTCACCTTGGCCAGGGCGGCAGTGGGGGACAGTTCTCCCGCGGCCTGCCCCCGCAGCAACGCACGGCAGGTGGCCATCACCAGCGAGGCGGGAAATCCTTTGCCGGACACATCGGCGATCACCAGCCCCATGTGATCCTCATCCAGAGGAATGAAATCATAATAGTCGCCGCTCAGCACCTTGGCCGGCAGATTGGAGGCCGAGATGATATAATCGCCCATCTCCGGCGCGGTCTGGGGAAGCAGGATGCGTTGGACTTCGCTGGCGGACCGCAGTTCCTCCTCCATGCGCCGCTTGTCCATCGCCTCCTGTTGGATGGTGGCATTGGCCAGCGCAAAGGCGCCTTGTTCCGAGGCCGAGCGGAAGACCTCGAAGGCATGGGCGGTGAAGGGGCCACGTTCCGGTTTGCGGGTGACGGCCAACACTCCCATCCGGCGGGTGCCGATGGAAAGCGGAGCTGCCATGACGTAGTGGTCGGCTTGAAGGGGGCCGAGCTGTTTGAATAATTGCGGCCACTGCGAGAGTTTGCCGAAATGGATGGGGCCTTGGGCATCGAAGCACTTTCCCAGCACTCCTTCCGTACGGGGTACGGCCTTCATCTGGAGAAAACTATGCAGCGATTTACCTCCTGCCGGACCTGCAAACTCATCCGGCAGCTCGATCAAAGGGGCGGCCGATTCCATCAGTCCCGCGGGCACCAGATGCGTTCCGTGCCGGGCGTCGAGCAAATAGAGGGCCCCGCCATCGGCGTCCACCACCTGGCTGACCCCGCGCACGATCTCTTCATGCAGCCCGCGCAGGCTTTGATCATGGCTCAGGCTGGCCCCGATTTCGTGCAGGAAGGTAAAAATCCGGGATTCCTCCCCGAGCAATTCCTCGCGCTCGGTCTGCAGATTCCGGATCAGCCGCATGCCCCGCAAACGAAAGATATAGGCGACCCCTGCGGCCGTGAAAAAGCCTCCAATAAAAAAAATCAGGGAAGGCCACATGCTCAGGTTGGGGAATCCAGCGGTCCGCCTGCGATCATGGAAGGCGGGGGCAGTCGCATAGGAAAAAAGCAATCACCAAAGGTACCGGGAATCCTAATGAGCTGCTTTTTCAGGCCGGCCCTGTTGACGCATCAGGGTGATGACATCGGCGAATTTTTCCGCATTGGCTTTGTCGAGATTGGCGAGGGCTTCGTGCGCTTCGAGGCAGATCTCCAGTTGGTCCTGCTTGCTGCGTTCGGTTTTAGGGACGGCCGCCATGGCCACTGGTTCTGCCGTAGCTCCCGGGCAGGGACAGGGCCCTTGTTCCACCAATTCCGTGCCATCCTCGACCGTAAAAACTTCATCCAGCCCCAATCCCCGCAAAAGCTCCCCGTTTTTCCCTCCGGCATTCACCACATGCAGGCAACCCCCTGCATCCTCCAGTTTGACCGCCACGCAGGACAGCATTCCCATGAACGTGCTGTCCATCCCACTACATCGCTGGAGGTCCACCACCACGCGGTTGGTGCCTTCATCAATGCCAGACCGCACCAAGCCCCGCAACTCCGGGCTGTTCTGGAAATTGCCACGCCCTTCCACGGTGAGCCATGCCACACCATGCTGGGTGCCTGTTGAGATACCGGAAGGGGTGTTCACAGTAATAGGGGAGGAGAGATCCTCCTTTCGGATTAAAGATACACGGAAGCGAGACTTCGGTCAAATCCCGCGTTACGGAATTGTTCCGGAAATTTCGACACCGTGAATGGGGCCTTTATTCAAGTCCCCGCTCGTAATCCATGATACGCCCGAGCGCCTCGTAAAGATCCTGCATCACCTCCATGGGCACCATGATGGTGTCCCGGCGGCCGCCGACCTTTTCGGTGATTTTCAAGACCCGGCCCCGGTTGTTCTCCTTGAGGTCGAGGAAAAATTCCTTCCGGTCGTGGAAGATCTTTTCGGTCAGCAGCGGAGGATTGTTCTGCCGCTGATAATCACCGCCGCCGCCACCGTATCCATCGCGTGGCGGGGCATCGTAGCCACCCCCGGAGTCCGGGCGGTATGAGTCCTGATAATAATCCATAGTCTTTCCTGATGGGTTAATCCTTCGCATGTACTTCCTGTCCCCGGCTCCAGCCGCCGACATTCCGCTGGGTAGATATAATCGGGACTGGCCGCTTGTCCACGTTTCAATTTTCCGGAGTCTCCGGCCGCCCCTCCAGCCGCAGCAGGCCCCAAACCCGGGTGAAAACTTCCGGGGGGAATCCCATCGCCTCTTTCACATGGAAGTCGCGTTCGAGAACATTCGGCTCTTCCGCCAGAAACCGTGCGGCATCCCCTGACAGCAGACCGCGCCAGTGTGCCCAGTACGGCTGCACCGGGACGGGGAAGTCACTGCCATGCACCAGCTTCGCATGATATTCCGGGCGGATCAGGGTAGTGAATCCGGCACTGCGCAGCGGCAGATTCAGCGCACTGATATCACCGTAAAGATTCGGATAGTGTTTCATCATCCGCAGCAGCGCGGGCAGATAGTCCGGGTCGTTCCAGCCGCTTTTGGTGGCACAATGGGCTGCGATCACGTTGACCCCACACTCGAGGGGCAGCCGAAGGATCGCGGGGTCTGCATAGGCGGGACGATACTGCGGCACGGTGTGTTCCCCTCCGGTATGCGCCAGCAGCGGAAGTCCGGCGGCGGCCATGCGCTCCCAAAAAGGCCGGTAGGCCGGGCGGGAGCAATCCACGTTCTGACAGTTGGGCAGCAGCTTTAAAAGCGCGGCGCCCTCGCCGAGGCAGCGGTCCAGTTCGTCCAGCGCATCAGGGCGCGCGGGATGGATGGAGACGCCCGGCAGGAAGTCCGGGTAAGTCCGGGCGAGCTGCAGCACGTAGTCATTGGGGATGAACATCGAGCCGAAATCAATCCGGCTCCCGTCCTCGTGATAGACATCCTCATGAGCCAGAATCACCGCATGCGTCAGGACGGAAGTCCGCAGCCAGCGCAGCAGCAATTCCACATAAGTCTCGTCGAATTCCGCCCGGTCCCACGATACCGTCATCCCCAGTTGATGCAGCATGAAATCCGCCAGCCGCCGGTGCCAGCCATGCAGTTTCAAACGGCAGCCACTGCCCCGCAGGCCATTGCCCACGATGTGGACGTGCATATCCACCGGACCGCGGGGCTTGGTGCTGGAAAGGGAGATGGGATCTGTCATACGGAATAGGAAGCGCCCGGACGGGCCTTGGGTAACTTGGTGAGGGGGGGTTACCCGGCGGACGGCTTGCTCGGGTCAAAGAAAATCCTGACATCCGCCTGGGTGGTGCCGAGGATGGCCTGGGCCCGTTTGAGGGCATTGCGGGTGGAAAGATTGGGGTTTTGCGCGGAGCCGATGAACAGGTTTTCCCGCCCGATCACCGGGACCATTCCGGCATTTTTCAGCACCCGGTAGACCTCTTTGCTCAGCCCGCTGATGATCAGATCCCGGCCATCAAGCCGGAGGAAATCGGTCAATTCCTGCAGCGCCATCACGCTGGTGGCATCCAGATGCCGGGCGTTTTTCATGCGCAGGATAATGATCCGGAGATTAGGATCGGCGGCGGTTTGTTGGATCTGGCTGCGGAACAATTCGGCGGCACCAAAGAACAATTCGCCTTCCACATGGACGATCGAAATGGCTGGATTGGACCGGTGCAGGGCCGTCGGCCGTTCCGCCAGATTTCCTTCGGCGGTGAAATCGTATTCCACCAGGCTGGGACGCGAAGCCTTCCTCAGATAAAGGACGACGCTGGTGGCCACCCCGACAAAAATCGCGATATAGAGCGGCATCAGCAGGGTGCTGATAAACGTGACAATGACCGTGATGGCATCGCCCCGCGTGGCGCGCAGACAGATGCGGAGGTGGGCCCGGTTGATCAGAGTCACGGTCAATCCCATGATCAGCGCGGCCAGTCCCGCGCGGGGAATGAAGGCCACCGCCGTTCCCAGCAGCAGGGCGCCGGCCAGGCAAAACAGGCCGCACAGCAGACTGCTGATCTGGGTGCGGGCGCCACTGGTGTAGTTGAGCATGCTCCGGGTGAGGCTCCCGCTGACGGGCAGCCCCCCGCAAAAGGCGCTGCCGAGGTTGGCCATGCCGCAGCCAAACATATCCTGATTCAAATCCGGCTGGTCCCCGCTCCGGCTGGCGAGGGTCTTGGTCATCACGGAGTTTTCCAGGGCGGCGAGAAAGGCTACCGCAAAGGCGGGCCCCAGCAGCATGGACACGCGGTCCCAGGTCCTGACATCTGTCAGGTCAGGCAGGGCCGGGGCCAGATCGCGCAGGGAGAAAGCCTGCAACCCATGCACTTCGAAGCCCCTCAGTTTCATCAACTGGGCCAGCCCCGCCATGAGCACGAGGGTCAGGGCGAAGCAGGGCATTTTCCTGAAGTGCCGTTGTCTTGTCAGGAGAAAGAAGACCAGCAGGCTGGTCCCGCTGATGACCACATCCGGCCCGGTCACGTGGGACAAGGCCCGCAAGGTTTCCGCGAGGAGCATCACAAAGGTGCGCGACTGTCCGCTGCGGTATTCCGCAGGAATGCCCAGCGCATCCGGCAGCTGGCTGGCCATGATCAGCAGGGCCGCTCCCGTGACATAACCCACGATCACACTGCGGCTGATGTATTGGATCAGATCCGCCATGCGCAGTACTGCGCCCAGCAACAGCATGGTGGCTGCCATCACAGAGAGAATGGCCAGCAGGACCGGGCGGTCCACCGCCGCAAATCCCGCCAGGGAACTGAATACCATCAAGGCCGTCGCATTGGTCGGTCCCAGATTGGTATGCCTCGAATGCGCAAAGAACGGTCCCAGAATGGAACCAATCGCTGCACACATGATTCCGGTCGCTTCCACGGGCAGTCCCGCAATTTTGGCGCAGGCCATGCCTTGGGGAATCGCCAGCAGGGAAACATTCACCGCCGCCTTCAGATCGGCCAGAAACGCCTCTCCCGAATAATGCCGCAATGTCCGCCGGATGGGAAGCAGACGGAGCCCCCGCTCTACTCCACCCTGCAGCCGGCCGATCACGGGCGGGGAAACGGGAGAGGAGGACGGCACGGCAGGGCAGAAGGATTGCCCCCTCCCATAGCTGACCTGCCCCCCGGCGTAAAGAGAATCGCGCCTCGCGGCGGAAACTTACTTGTTCAAAGCCTCATCCAGATTCAGCACCTGATTGGCAATGAGGGTCCAGGCGGCCAGTTCGGGGGCGGCGATGCCATCGGCCGGTTGGGTGGCACCGGTGGTGATGAGTTTTTTTGCTTCTTCCGGCGCAGCTTCGTAATCCCTGGTCAGGTTGATCAGGGAGGCAATCAGGATCACCTGTTCGTCGGCCTTGAAGGGACGGCTGAGGACGCGCTGGGAGAGCCAGGTGAGGCGGCTGATGGGAGTGGGTCCTCCTTCTTTGAGGACGTGTTGGGCCAGCACGCGGGCGGCTTCGATGAATTGGATGTCGTTCAGGGTATTCAGTGCCTGGAGCGGGGTGTTGGTGCGCTCGCGTTTGACCGTGCAGTTTTCCCGGGCCGGGGCATTGAAGTTGTCCATGCTGGCCGGGGGCGCGGCGCGTTTCCAGAAGGTATACATGCTCCGGCGGTAGAGCCCCTCGCCCTCATCGGCCTTGTAGAAACGGGTATTGCTCTCCGGCATGGCCACGGCATCCCAGAGGCCATCGGGTTGATAGGGCCGGACGCTGGGGC
>JAYUWQ010000932.1:0-2823 GCA_043753485.1 bacterium | reverse complement strand
CTTGGCTGTCCGTGTAGCTGGACTTTTCAAAGCTGTAGTCAATCGAAGTGGAAAAGCCCCGGGGAAAGGCCTTCCCAGCCGAGAGGGAAATGCCCGTGGTGTCCGAGGAGCTTTGCCCCTGCAACACCGAAGCCTGGGTGCTCCGGTAAACCCTGACGGAAAGGGAAGTCGTCGGGTCCACCTGCCAGGAAACCCCCAGATCAAAGGTCGGCGCCGTTTGAGTGAACGATTCCTCCCCGCCCTCTTCCAAGGCGGTGGTGGTATGGCGGATATCCGCCCCGAAACTTCCAAAAAACGCCAATTGGGGATCGTATGTGTAGGCAACACCCAGGCTTGGATTGACATAGGTCTGTTCCGAGCCGACGGCCTGCTCGGAAATCCCGAAGCTCACCGTCGGCCGGAAATCGACCAGTGGCATCCTGAGAGGGGTAATGGCCCACCCCAGGTTGCCGTCCCATTGGGTGAGGTCCTGCAGCCGATCCGGCGGGCCGTCCACGGTTCCATCGGTCGCTTCCTGGTCCGTAAAGTCCTGCAGCCCAAAACTCAGTCCGGCTGAAATCGACGTGCGCCGCAGCTTGCGGCTGGCGCTCAGGGCGAGGTTATAACTAGTGCTTTGGCTCTGCAGGGTTTCCTGTTGCTGCCGTGCCTGGTTGATGCCATTGCCATTCTCCTGCACCACCGAGCCTGTGAGCGTCAGGGTGGTTTGGGCGCCTTTGACCCCCATGAACCCACTGAAATTGTGCTCGAATGGCTCACGGTCTTCGTTGAGTTCATCGTCGAAATAGCGGAAATAGGCCATGTCGTAGTCAATTCCAAAAAACACCCCGAGCCGGCGGTTTTCCCCCCGATGGTAATGCATGGAAAGATCGCTGGAACTCAACAGACCCGATTCCACATCAACCGGATCCTGGAAAAGGTTGGTGCTGTAAGTGATGGAACTCCCCAGGTTTGCACTGAATCCCTCCCGGATCGCCCCGGTATCCAGCCGTCCCGGCACCAAACCGGGTCCCCCATCCGGGGTTGCGTCGTAACCTCCCCACAACTGATCAAAAGGAAGCCCGCTCCGGCCAATACGCGGACTGGCGAAATCCCGTCCTCCACCGCCGCCCCCATTGGCGGAGACCGCTGCCGCGCCCCCCGGGGCCGTCGCGTCCTGGGCCGTGGAACTACCCGTCCCGCTGAGGCATAGCGACCCCAGAACAAGCGCAAGCCGGTGAAAGGGCGTCCAACCAGTGGCGGAAGGCACAGCGGAATGCGACCATAGGCGGAAGAAACGATTCATCAATCCAGTAATTATAGCTGATTATAATCAGGGGTCAAGTTTTTCGCAAGACCGCAGCGAATCTTTCCCGGGGTGACTTTTCTCTCCATCGCTTCCCGGTGAAGCAAACCAAGGCGGTCCACAGAGCATCAAAAAAAGGCAGGAGCCTGAGCCCCTGCCTTCGAAAGGAGAGAAGTAATCTCTGCCAGATCGGATCAGGCCTTGGCTTGACCTATGGCTTTGCGCACGGCGGTCATGCCAAGCAGGGAAAGACCGAACAAAGCCACGGTGGCTCCGCCATCAGGAACATGATTGCCATTGGTGGTTAGGCCAAGGCTCCCGTTCAAGCCAGCATGGGAGGTTTCCTGATACTTGCCCTTATTATTTGTTATGCCGTCCGTGCCGCTGTTCCAAAGCTTTATGGAATCAAATGTGCCTGCGTTGAAAGCAGTAAAGTCGGCGGCGTCCCATAGCAAATAACCATTGGCGGTTTTCAGGAAAGCAGAGTTGAGCACAGGCTGCGGATTGCCGCCAAACGAAATGGCCACGAAGAAACCATTATTGGCGTTCCCTCCGAGGGTGGCAGAGTACAAATTGGCAACAGTCCCGGTCTCAGCCAAGGTGGTGCCATCCACTTCAAAAAAGACCGAGTTGGTGTTACCCGGGTCTATCAAACTGGCGAGGGAGCTATTAAGGGTGAACTGGACTGCATGGGCGGACTGGCAAGCAAGCAGTCCGACGGCGCAGGCCAGAATTGTGGTAAGTGGTGATTTTCGCATCGTAGTTTCCGATTCAGAATTGGGGGGATTCAATGGTTTAAGCAAGCAATATGCCAAACGGACAAATTCACTCAAAATAAAAAGTTGTTGACCGATAAGTCGTTGATCATGAAGGGAAAATGCGATCTGATTTTTTCCACTCCTTGTCTCTACATCTGAAACTTCCAACTAAATAGGCTAAATGTGTCAAGAAACCCGACACTTCTGAGAATCAAAGTCCAATTCCACAATCGCCACATTCATGCAAAACATCCCGGGTAATTTCTTTTTTATCGGCCGCCCGGGTTTGCCCCGCCACCCTGCCATGGTGAGCTTGACGGGCACCTGAAGGTGTTTGTGGCGGTGGAGCCTTGCGGATCAGCGGCGCGGGCCTAATGGCCTGCTGGTCCTGGGGGGTGGGCTAAAAGCTAATAGAGGACATCTTGATCAGAGCTCTGTTTGGGTTCACCGACCGCAAACGCCAGCTGCTCAAGATCCCGTAGTGGGATGGAACTGGCGGCGACTTATTCCCGGCATTGCTCCCCAGCCCCCGACGCGCCGCCTTGCCATTACGTTGTGTCAAAAAAAACGTAGCCGACGGGGTGACCCCGCCGACTACGTTTTAGAATAAAGAGTTTATTGAAACTCCCAAGGATTAGGCCGAGATCAGCTTCCGACGGACGGCAGCCAAGCCCAACACTGCGCTTCCGAGGAGCGAGAGGGTGAATCCACCATCAGGCACAGCCTGAACTAGATCGATAGAAGCAGTACTGGACCGACCGGCACCGGCGACGTGGGTCAAAA
>JAYUWQ010000931.1:0-2823 GCA_043753485.1 bacterium | reverse complement strand
CGACGGGAAGGTGGCGGTAGTCAGCTGGGCGGCGTTATTCCCATTTTCGCTGAACCCCACCGGCAGCTCGGAGGGACCTCCCGTGGCGGACCAGGTATAGGTGAGTCCGGTGGCTCCTCCATCATCGGCCGCGGTGACCGCGAGTTCCGTGGTCATCCCTGTGACCACGGGTGGGGTGGCCTCCGCCGGGGTGATGATGCTGGGGGCTTGATTCAGAATGCCGCTGGTTCCGGTCAGTTCCACGGTATCGACGAACCATCCGGCTGGACTCGCAATTGAGCCATTGGTGCCCAGCCGCCAGCGGGCCCGCAGGGATTTGCCGGCATACTTGGCGGTATCGGTCAGGGAGACGATGACCTGGGAAAAGCTGTTCCCACTGACACCGGACCAGGCGGGGTTGCCCGCGAACTCATTCCGGCTGGCGCTGCTTCCGGTGGGCGTGCGCATGGTGACATTGTAGCCACCGCTGCTGATGGATTCTGCGCTGCCGGTGTTGGAGACCCGGAACCATGCCCCGCTATTGATCGAGAATTCCAGCACGCCGCCATCGTTGCGGGATTCGAGATTGTATTTGTGCCAGAAGCTGAGCTTCAACCGGGACGAATTGGCTGGGATGCTGATGGTTTCACTCACAAGATTGTCCGTGTTTTTCGTGGCGGGACCGGACGCAAACCAGGCGGTGGCAGAAGTGTGGCTTTGACTGGTGGCAGGTGCCCAATTGGAACTGCCGGTATTGGCGCTGGCAGTCCAGGCGGGAGCATCCAAGTCGAAATTCTGGCTCCAGAGAGTGCCGGTCACCGCAAAGGAGGCCGGCAGGGTGCCGGACTGGTTGTCAGGATTGGTCACGGTGACATTCCACAAACCGGAGACCATTCCGGTGACATCGAGTGATCCGCTGAGGGTAGTGGCGGTGGTCGTGGTGAGGGCGGCAATGACCTCGTTTTGGCCGGCGAGGGTGAATTTCACCGAAGCGCCACTCCTGAAATTCGCCCCGGAAAGGGTGACGGTCATCAGGCCGGAGGCCGCGGAGTCAGGCGTAATGGAGACCAGTTCGGGCGGGAGGGGCGCGGCCGGAGCCGTGCCTGACATCAGTAGCGAATAATGCTGGGTGGCCGTTGGGCTGGCGGAGATGCTGACCACGGCCTGCCACGTGCCGGGAAGGGGAGGCGCCGCGATGTAAATCTGCTCGACGTTGTCGGTGTTATTGATGCCGGTGGTGGCGGGCAAGGCCATGGAAGTTTGCGTCCACGTGCCCACAAATGGCATGACGTAAGGCCGGTATTCCGTGCCATCCGGAGCAATGATTTTGAGGTTCAAATTATTCACCAGCCGCGGGCTGCGGGAGTCCACCGTGGTGGCGGCCGTCCCCGCGGGATCGGTCCAGCACAGGGTGGCGCGGAGAGGAGAACTGCCGTCCCATGCAAAAGGATGGGTGCGGGTCAGCAGCGAAGAGGTCAGTTGATTCTCCACCAGGGTGGCCGTGTCAGGGGAGTCGTGGGAAATCCGGATGACATCAGCAGCCGCCTTGGCATTCACCAGCCCCCATCCATACTGATAGTCCGGCCCGGGGGTTCCCCGGTCGTCTGCCGTGTGGATCAGCAGACCCTTGAGGGTGCTGGATCGCATGGCCTGGCCCGGGAAGAGGCGGTTGTAAAGTTCGATCAGCAAGCTGGCCGACCCGCAGGCATTGGGGCTGGCCATACTGGTGCCACTGTAGGCGCCGTAGGCGTTGTCCCCGCTGCCGAGGGTGGAGTAGAGGCTATCCCCATTGGCGACGACGTCAGGCTTGATGCGCCCGTCATCGGTCGGGCCCCACGAGGAGAAATAGCTGACATCAGCCTGCGTGGGGGTGCGGAGGCCACCGGCCACGGCGTCGGAAGCAGAGCCCACTGTAATCACATTTTTTCCGAGGGCGTTGAACCCGATGGTGTCGTATCCCCCACGATAGCTGCCATCCCCTCCCGGATGCGTGGCCGCATCGTAGGTCACGGCGGCGCCACCGGGTGACAGGGAGACGGACTGTCCGGTGGAGGGATTGTCGGTCCGTTCATTGCCGGCACTCCGGAAGACAAGGTAATAGGGCGCGTTGTAGGCCATGGAGTCGGCATCCCGCGCGTAGGTGTTGTAGCGGCCAAAGTCATCTTCCACCGAGGTGCTGGAAGTGCCGGAGCCATGCCATTCCCAGGTGACGGATCCTCCGACGTAGTTCCAACCGCCGATGTAGTTATAGCTGTGATTCGAAAGCTGGATTTTCCCGGGATCACCCGCCACGGCCGCTCCCCGGGAGATCATTTCCGAAGAGTCGCTGTTCCAGTCGTAGGAATCCACCGTCGCGGCAGAGGCCATTCCGCGGGCCGAGGGCACCACCCCGCTGGCACCCAGGGTGCCCGCCACGTGGGTGGCGTGATCAATGACGGAGGAGGCGTCCTTGACGGTGATTCGGTTGCCGAATTCAGCGTGGCTGGAGAGGGCGGCTCCGCCGTCCCATAAGCCGATGACGACCCCTGATCCCGAGAGTGAATAGGGAGCAGGGCGCAGCAGATCAACCCCGGTGGATATCGCCGCGTTCCCGTTGTTGGTGGTAAGATACAGGGGTTTGCCATCCACCCAGTCCACCAATTCAGAGTAACTTCCCCCCGGCCCGGAACGGCGTTCCGGTAATCCCCGCCGGGTGGCTTCCGCCCGGGCCCGTTGTTTCCTCGCCTCCTCGATTCCCTTCATCCCGGCCGTCACGCGGGATCGTTGGGCCGGATCACGCAGATCAGGATTTGCCTCGAGCAGACCGGTCAAATCCTGGGGCGATTGCGCCCCGGCCGGCGCCAG
>JAYUWQ010000930.1:0-2826 GCA_043753485.1 bacterium | reverse complement strand
GAAGCGGACTGGTATACCACCGCCCACCTGCGCCGTTTGAACCGCGAGCTGAAGGTATCCGGCGGGAAAACCACCAGTATCAAGGAAATGGAAGAAGCCCTTTCCTTCCCCTCCATCGTCCGGGAGGGAATATGGTGGGGACGATGGAGGGGAAGGAAAGGGCTTCTTCCATTTCCTTGATACTGGTGGTTTTCCCGCCGGATTCCTTCAGCTCGCGGTTCAAACGGCGCAGGTGGGCGGTGGTATACCAGTCCGCTTCGTGGATGCCGTAAGGTTCCATCTCCTTTTTCCACCATACCCAGAGAGCTTCGTCGGCACCGTCTCCTTCGTCTTCCGGTTCCTGCGGCCAGGAGGATTTGTCCACGAGGTAGCTGGCGAGTCCGGCATACATGCCTTTCAATTTGACGATGGCATCAATGCTTTCGGCTTTGGCGAGCTGGGTCTTGTAGGCACTCAGGCCGAGTCCGATGAGCACTGCGATGATGGCCAGCACGACCAACAATTCCACGATGGTCAGGGCGCGCCGCTGCCGCAGCGGGGAAGAACAGGAACGATCAGGCTTCATGGGGCGGGGGGGCAGTGGGGGGACGGGAATCAGATATCAAGATTGCGGACATTGAGGGCGTTGTCCTCGATGAATTGGCGGCGGGGTTCCACCACGTCGCCCATGAGGATGGTGAACATGCGGTCTGCTTCGACAGCGTTGTCCTCGTTCATTTTTACTTGGAGAAGACGGCGGGTGGCCGGGTCCATGGTGGTATCGAAGAGTTGGGAGGCGTTCATTTCCCCCAGTCCCTTGAACCGGCGGATTTCCACCCCGCGGCGGCCGATATCGAGGACGCGCTCGAGGATTTCCGGGACGGAGAAGACCGGTTGGATTTTTTCCTCGGACTCGATGACTTCAAAGAGCGGTTTGTCCTGGGCGCTGAAGTGATCCAGGGCGAGGCCTTTTTCCTGTAGTTGGGCGAGCAGGCGGGAGATGGCGCGGGCTTCGTGGACTTCGTAAAGACGGGCGCGGCGCTTGGTGACCGGTTCGGCTTTGCTGGCCGGGAGGGCGGCGGCATCGGCCGGCGCCTCCGGGGCGGCAGCGACCACGGCGGCGCCGAGGTGCAGGTCGGGATTGGCCTCGCTATAAATGCGGAGGGCGTCTTCATCATGGAGGTAATGAACCGCTTCCTCATTGCCGGTGCGGACGATGACGAGATATTCCGGCAGCCGGTGGGTCTCGGCATCGCGGTGGCTCATGTAGGTATCGAAGTTCCCGCCCTGACGATTGATGATGTCGGAGAAGCGGCTGAGGCGCATCAGGAGTTCGAGGATTTCCCGCAGGGGAGCGGCCGCAATGATGTTGCCGTCGGCGAGGTTTTTGAGCTTCACCTCCTCGGCGCCAAGGTCGATCAGGATGCGGTTCAGGGCGACGTCGTCCTGCACGTATTCGCTGCGCTTCTTCCGCATCACCTGGTAGAGTGGCGGCTGGGCGATGTAAAGATACCCGCGGCGGACCAGCTCCGGCATCTGGCGGCAGAAGAAAGTCAGGAGCAGGGTGCGGATGTGGGAGCCATCCACGTCGGCATCCGTCATGATGACGATTTTGTGATAGCGGGTTTTTTCGATTTTGAAAGTGCCCTCGTCCTCGCCATTGCCGATGCCGGCGCCGATCGCGGTGATCATGGATTGGATTTCCTTGTTTTCCAAAGCCCGGTCGAGGCGGGCTTTCTCCACGTTGATGAGCTTGCCGCGCAGGGGCAGGATGGCCTGGGTTTTGCGGTCGCGGCCCTGCTTGGCGGAGCCACCCGCGGAGTCACCTTCCACGATGTAAAGTTCCGAGAGGGCCGGGTCTTTTTCGGAACAGTCCGCCAGCTTGCCGGGCAGCCCACCGCCGGTGAGGGCGGACTTGCGGACGGTTTCGCGGGCCTTGCGGGCGGCCTCCCGGGCGCGGGCGGCCATCAGGATGCGGTCGAGCAGCCGTTTGGCGATCGCCGGATTTTCCTCGAAGTATTTGCTGATGCCTTCGTAGGCGATGGAATTCACCACGCTTTCCACTTCGTTATTCACCAGCTTGCCCTTGGTCTGGCTGGAGAAGCGGGGGTTGGGGAGCTTGACGCTGAGGACGCAGATCATGCCTTCACGGCAGTCGTCGCCGGTGATGGCAGGGTCCTTGTCCCTGACGAGATTGTTGGCCTTGGCGTAGACGTTGATGGCGCGGGTCAGGGCGGTTTTGAGGCCGGTGAGGTGGGTGCCGCCGTCGCCATTGGGAATGCTGTTCGCATAACAAAGGATCTGCTCGTTGTAGGAATCCGTGTATTGCAGGACCACATCGCAGTAGATGTCGTCCTCGGGTTTGCCGGGTTCGATCTCCACACTGCGTTTGCTGCGGATATTGATCGGCTCGGCCGGCAGCACGGTTTTGTTTTCGGCGAGCTGGTTGACAAATTCAACGATCCCCTTGTCATAACGGAACTTCTGATGGCGCGGTTTTTCGCCCCGTTCATCGGTCAGGTTGATGGTCAGGCCGGGATTGAGGAAGGTGAGTTCGCGCAGGCGGGTGGCGAGGCGGTCGAACTGGAACTCCGTGGTCATGCGGAAGATTTCCGCGTCAGGGAAGAAGGTGATCCGGGTGCCGGTGTGGGCCGGATTTTCCAGGTCTCCGATGATCTTGAGCGGCGAAGTGGTGACGCCGCGCTCAAAGGCGATCATGTAGATGTGGCCATCGCGGAAGACCTCGGCTTTGAACCATTCGCTGAGGGCATTGACGCATTTGGCGCCTACGCCGTGCAGGCCGCCGGAGTATTTGTAGGCCCCCTGACCGAATTTACCGCCGGCGTG
>JAYUWQ010000929.1:0-7166 GCA_043753485.1 bacterium | reverse complement strand
TGACCATGCTTTCCAAGGCGGCGAGGCCGAGGGTGATCTTCTGAAAGAAAGAAGGATGGTGCCGGATGAGGACAAACTGCGGATGCTGCCTCCACAGTTCCCGCAGCCTGCCGTCGAGAACCACAGCTTGCGCGATGGTTTCATTCCGCACCGGATTCCCTCCTTCAATGGTCATCCCCCCCACGGCAGCGCTCTCGAAAAAGATGACGCCGTCATAACGGGCCAATTCGGCTTCGAGACTGGTGCCCAAGGCTGAAAAGAAGTCGTCCGGGGTGTCCGGCCCGTAGGCGGCACCATCAATGGTGCCGCGGTCGCACAGCAAAATACGTTCAGGATAGAGCACGGACTGTATGTCTTCCAGATAGCGTTGCACTTGGAAGATCGCCTGTTGCGCGGCGGCGGCCGCCTCAGGCTGGGCACTCCGGGGAAAACCCCCGGAAAAGAGCATGGTGGCTGATTCCGGCACGATGACCACACTGTCGCCGATCTCGCGGCGGAACAGATCGGCCGCGGTGGTTTTGCCTCCACCGGGTCCTCCCGTCAGCACAATCCGGCAGCAGCGGCGGGGGTGGGGAGCCCGGTACGGTTTCGGCCCGGAAGGCAGGACTCCACCGATTGGTGGCTGGGGATGGGGCTCCAGAGGCGGTTTGCGATTCATGCGGGCATTCAATTCAGGATACGATGCCAAGATTGGGCCGCTCTTCCCCAAATAAAAATCATTTTCGCCGGCCGGCCACACCGGGCGGTCTTCATGGGTCCCGCCCGGGCAAAAGGCCGAAATGGGCTCCCCATGCTCCCGTACCAGCAGGTAAGGAGTTTCCCTGTCCTCCCTGCCAGGAGGCTGCGGCCGGTTGCAGGATGCGGGGGAAAAAGAACCCGGCACTGTGAGTCAGCTGATAACGGCTAAACGGACTTCCGTCCCGGCCCTTTTTCGATCACCTCATTCCGATGTTAAAATCGACCTTTTCCATCGTGAAATCACCCGCCTCCGCGGACCGCAATCTTAACTGAAACCAACATGAATACCACCGCAGCTCCCCCGAAACACCGCATCTCCTCATCTGTTGTTATTTCCGCCGGCGGGGTGGAACTGCAGGGTGAACTCGAACTCCCGCCCGGGGCGCCGGGTATGGTGATCTTTGCCCATGGCAGCGGCAGCAGCCGTCACAGCCCACGCAACCATTTCGTCGCCCGGGTGATCCGCAGCGCCGGCATCGGCACCCTGCTGCTGGATCTGCTCACCCCGCAGGAGGAACAGCTGGATGAAATTACGGGAGCGCTGCGCTTCGACATCGCCCTGCTGGCCCAGCGTTTGGTCGAAGTGGCCCAATGGCTGAGGGTGCAGCCGGACACCGCCGGACTGAAGCTGGGATTCTTCGGGGCCAGCACCGGAGGAGGTGCGGCCCTCGTGGCCGCGGCAATGCTTGGCGACCAGATCGCAACGGTGGTTTCGCGTGGCGGACGACCCGACCTCGCCGGCAAAGCACTCGCTTCGGTGACCGCCCCCACGCTCCTTATTGTGGGCAGTTGGGACGAACCGGTCATCGCCCTGAACAATGATGCCTATCTCCAATTAAACTGCAAAAAGGACTTCCGGATTGTGCCCGGAGCCACCCACCTGTTTGAGGAACCTGGCAAGCTCGCACAAGTCGCCCATCTCAGTGCGGATTGGTTCGGCAAATACATGGGAGGTGAGTCATGAAGGTAACCCATTTCAGGGACCGGGTGCATGCCGGTCAACTGCTCGCCGGTGAACTCATGCAGTACGCGGACCGTGAGGATGTGATCGTCCTCGGACTGCCGCGCGGCGGCGTTCCGGTAGCCTGTGAGGTGGCTGAAAAACTGCACGCCCCGGTGGATGTGCTGGTGGTGCGGAAGCTGGGATTGCCGGGTTGGGAGGAACTGGCCATGGGAGCCATCGCCAGTGGCGGAGTCAGGGTGATCAATCTGGACGTGGTGCGCAGTGCCGGAATTTCCCACGCCGCCATCGAAGCTGCCGTCGCCAGGGAATCCCACGAACTGCAACGCCGCGAATTGGCTTACCGGGGTCACACCGGAGTGCCGGAAATCGAAGACAAGACCGTCATCCTGATCGACGACGGCATCGCCACCGGCTCCACGGTCAAGGCCGCCGTGCTGGCCCTCCGGCAGCAGGAACCAGCCCGGATCATCATCGCCGTGCCCACGGCCGCCCCGGATGCCTGCGCCATGCTGGAGCCGATGGTCGATGAACTGATTGTACTCCTGCGGCCGGATGAATTCCGCGCTGTCGGCCAATGGTATGAGGACTTCTCCCAGACCACGGACGCCGAGGTCACCGAATGGCTGGCCAGGACCAACCTGGCATCCCAACCCAAGTGAAGGCAAGCCCCCTCAACACCGCCATCGTAGCCTGTTTCACCATGGAGATTGCCCTCGAAGCATCGCTGCCGGCGTGATGCGCCACTCCATTTCCCTCCATAGCTCCTTCTTCAACCCCCAACGCCTGGTCTTCAATATGTCATCAAAGCCTGCTCCGAATGAATCCTCCTCTCAAACTCCTCCTCGTCGGCGACGTCATGCTCGGACGGCGGGTCAATGAATGCCTGCGCACCCAGCCGCCCGCTTACGCCTGGGGCAACATGCTGCCACTCTTCCTCGGGGCCGACTGGCGGGCCTGCAATCTGGAGTGCGTCATCACGGACCAGGGCACGCCGTGGGCACGTTCACCGAAGACCTGTCACTTCCAATCCGAAGCTGGAAATACCGCAGTGCTGCAGGCCGCGCAGATGGACGTGGTCTCCCTGGCGAACAATCACACGCTCGATTTCAACTACCGCGGCATGGTGGAGATGCTGAAGCGGCTCGACAGCGCGGGCGTCGCCCATGCCGGGGCTGGGCTGAACCAGGACGAGGCCTCACGGATGGTGGTCACTGAGGTGAAGGGAGTCCGGATCGGTTTCCTCGCCTTCACGGACAACGAACCGGGATGGGAAGCCGGCGACGATCACCCGGGCACCTGGTATGTGCCGGTGGACGATCCGGATGAACGCACCGCCATGCTCATCAGCCTCGTCAGCGTCGCGCGCGCCGGGGTGGACCTGCTCATTGTTTCGGCCCACTGGGGGGGGGGAACGAAGGCTGCCAGCCTCCGTTCGAACACCCCGTGCTGGCCCACGCCCTGATCCGGGCCGGTGCGGATGTTATTTTCGGTCACTCCCCCCATGTCTGCCGTGGCGTGGAAGTCTTCGAGGGCGGCCTGATTCTTTACTCCACCGGTGATTTTGTGGACGACTATGCCGTCGATCCCATGGAGCGCAATGACCTCTCGTGGGCTTGGGAAATTCAAGTGGAAGACCGCCAGATCGCCCGTCTTCTGCTTCATCCTGCCATGATCCGCGACTTTCAGGCCCGCCGCGCCGATCCGGAAGTGGCGCAGGGCATGATGAAAACCATGCAAGAGTTATGCGCTCCCTTCGGCACGGTTTGCACCATCCCGGCAGGTCAGCCCCGTCTCGTCGTGGAGGTGCGTCAACCGGCAGGAGTCGGCCGGGAGCCGGCCCCGCTGTCTTTTTGAAACCAACCCTCCCCCTTTACCCATGAAAACCTCCGCCCTGCTCCAAGGGATCGTCGCCGCCACCAGTCTGCTGGCGGTCTCCACCTTGATGTCTGAAATGAACCGCCCGCGCCCGAAGGCGGCGGAGTTTGACACTCAACCGATACCCTCACCATGATTCCGCCCATCCCGGTTCAAATCACTTTCCGCCACATGGAGCCTTCTCCGGCGGTGGAAGCCCGCATTCTCGAAGAAGCCTCGGACCTCGACCGCTATTTCGACCGCATCACCAACTGTCAGGTGGTGGTGGAAGCGCCGCACCGGCATCATCAGGCCCGTGGCCGATCCTTTCATATCGGCATCGAAATCAGCGTACCCGGCACCCGGCTCGTGGTCAGCCATGAACCTTCGCTGCACAGCACCATGATCCAGACCGGAACCGGTGAAGCGGAAAAACGCCTCGAGATCCAGCCGGATCACAATGACGTCTATGTCTGCATCCGGGACGCTTTCAAGGCGGCCCGGCGCCGCCTCGAGGACTATTCACGCCTGATGCGCGGCGACACCAAACGCCATGCCCGGGACGAGGCTCCCTGACCATGCCCACCATGGAACACCTGTCGCCCCAATCGCTGGTGAACTCCGCCGCCTGTCCGCTGCGGCCGGGGGAGATCACCGATTAGGATCGCGCTACGGACTCGAAACCACCTTTGGACGGAATCTGTCCTGCGAAAACGAAGTCGCCAATCAACTGGTGGAACTTTATGCCCGGGCCTCCGAACTGGCGCGGCTGGTTGGCCGGAGTGCGGCCGATGAGTTCTTCAATGCGGAACAGAACGCCCGGCTCGTCAGGCCGCTGACCCCGCGGCCGTGATCGCAGAGGTGCGGATTCTGCCCCGGTCATAGTCGCGGATATCTTCGTGGGTCTCCACCGGGGGATCGTGAAAAGGCGTCCGGTCAGGAGTGGCATCCACCGCCGCATTCTGTATCATCTTTCTGGTGACGAACCGGCGGATTCTTGCGTAATACTGCCCGTTCCTTGCCACCCATGAAGCCCATCATCCAAATTTCCCTCGATCTGACTGATATTGACGAAGCCCTTGAAACGGCGGCCCTCGCCATGCGGGCCGGGGTGGACTGGCTGGAGGCCGGCACCCCGCTGCTGCTGGCGGAAGGACTCCATGGCGTGCGGGCGCTCCGTCAGGCTTTCCCCCACGTGCCGATTGTCGCGGATCTGAAAACGATGGACGGCGGTTATCTGGAAGCGGAAATGATGGCCAAAGCCGGCGCCACCCATGTGGTGGTGATGGCCCGCGCCCATGCCGAAACCATCAAATGCGTCGTGCAGGCCGGCGCCGGTTTCGGATGCAAGGTGATGGGCGATAACATGGTTTGCCCTGACATGGTCGCCGGAGCGGTTTTCCTGGAGGACCTCGGCTGCGATTATGTGATTCACCACATCGGTTATGATGAACGCCGCGGCATCGCCGCCGCCGGACACCGCATGCCCAGCCCGCTGGATCAACTGCGCGAAGTGGTCAATGCCGTGAAAATCCCCGTCCAGGCGGTGGGCGGACTCAGCCTCGAACAGGCCATCCAGTGCCCGCAATACGGCGCTCCCCTCGTGGTGCTGGGCGCTCCCCTCACCATTGATGCCGACGCCTTCAAAACCGCCGGAGGAAACCTGGAGGATTCGCTGCGTCTGATTTGTCAGGCGGTTCATGCCCAGGACGTCCCTTACCAAAAACTCTGATTCCCCATCCATGAAATCCGCTGCTGTTGTCAATTACTCCCCTGAAAAGGGATCTGTCGAAATCCGTGAAATCGACCAACCGGAGATCGGTCCCACCGATGTCCTGCTGGAAGTCGCCAATGTCGGCGTCTGCGGCAGCGATCTCCATCAATGGACCGCCGACCATTCCTGGCCGGTGAACTATCCGGTGGTGCTCGGCCACGAATTCGGCGGGCACATCATCGCCATCGGGAAGGAAGTGGAACACTGGCAGGAAGGCGACCGCGTGGTCTCGGAAACCGCCGCCATCATCAGCCAGAACAATCCCATGACCCGGCGCGGACTCTACAACCTCGATCCCACCCGCAAGGGTTTCGGTTATGGGGTGAATGGGGCCATGACCAAATATGTCAAGGTCCCCGCCCGCATCCTCCATCACGTGCCGGACCAACTCCCCTTTGAACAGGCCTGCCTGACGGAACCCTGCTGTGTGGCCTACAATGCCGTGGTGAAAAATGCGCGCATCGAACCCGGCGACCGCGTGGTCGTGCTCGGGCCCGGCACCATCGGCATCCTCTGCGCTGCCATGGCCCGGCTCTGCGGCGCCGAGGTCGCGATCGTGGGCCTGCCCCAGGATGCCCACCGCCTCGAGATTGCCCGGGGTTATGGCTGCGAAGTGATTATCGGCGATGCCAAACCATGGGCGCAGCAGCGCGATGGACTCGGCTGCGACGGGGTGATTGATGCCGCCGGCGCCAGTGCCACGCTCAGGATTGCGCTCGATATCGTCCGCCCCGCCGGTTGGATCAGCAAGGTCGGCTGGGGCCCGCAGCCGCTGGGTTTCAATCTCGATCCCCTCGTGCAGAAAAACATCACCCTGCAGGGCAGCTTCAGCCACAACTGGCCGATCTGGGAACGGGTCATCGCCCTGCTCGCCAGCGGCCAATTTGATGTGAAACCCATCATCGGCGGCGTCTGGCCTATCACCGAATGGCACACCGCTTTTGAGAAAATGCACCGCGGCGAAGTCGTGAAGTCCGTGCTCAAACCGGTGTGATCCACCGCAGGCTTTTTCCTCCGCCGCCATGTCCGACTCCTGTCCCCACGATGCCTTCAAACACCTGCGCGCCGCCAACCCGGTGTTGCCGGCCACGTTCCGCGGCGAGGCCATCCCCATGCTCCTGAAGTTCGAGGACATGCGCAAGGCGGCAAAGGATTGGCAGACCTTCAGCTCGGATGCCCCTTTCCGCGTGCCCATTCCCTCCGAGGAGGATGTGCGCCGGGTGCGCCAGCTGCCCATCGAGACCGATCCCCCGGAGCACACCAGCTACCGGAAAATCGTGGAACCCGTCTTCCGCCGCCCGCTCCAGCCGGAGTTCATCGAACGGGTCGAACACCTGATCGGATCGCTCCTCGGGGAGGCGGCCACCCAGGACTCCATCGAGATCGTAAGAGGCTTCGCCCTGCCCCTGCAATCCCGCGCCCTGACTTATTTGCTGAACATGCCGGAATCCGAGGCCGCCCTCTGGATCAGCTGGGGCGTGCATGTCTTCCGGGATGGCGGCGACGGCACCGCCAAGGGCGCGGTGCTGGAATCCTATCTCCAACGGAAATTCGACGAAGCCGCCGCCAGCCCCGGGGAAGACTTTTTCTCCGGCCTCCTCCAGGCGGAATACGAAGGCCGCCCCCTGACCCGGGAGGAGCAGGTCGGATTTGCCAATCTCACCTTCGCTGGCGGACGCGATACCATCATCAACACCGTCACCTGGATTATTGGTTATCTGGCGGAGCATCCCGCCGCCCTGGAGGCCCTGCGGGCCGATCCCAAACTGATCCTCACCGCCACCGAGGAGTTCGTCAGGATCGTATCCCCCCTCACCCACATCGGCCGGCTATGTC
>JAYUWQ010000928.1:0-2832 GCA_043753485.1 bacterium | reverse complement strand
ATTTGAGATTTCAGATCTGAAATTTGAGATTCCCGGGCAGCGGCATCGCGCCAGCGGATGCGGTCCAGTTTCCCGGCGGTGGTTTCGAGGTCGGTTTCTTCCAGATCGTGAAGCCCGGCCTTCTCCCGCTCGTAAAACTCCTGCGGGGTGGTGATAGGCTGGGTTTCCAGATCGAGAGTGGCGTCGTGGTAGCGGCTGCGGGCGGGATCCGGGACATCCCGCACGGTGCCGAACACCAGCCACGCCATGGAGACGCAGACAAACACGGCGAACAGGATCAGCCAGAAGTGATCCTTGAACGTCAGGTCTTCGGTGTCTCCGGGCGGGATCATGGCAGGGGGAGGACAGGGTTTTTCCCCACCGGCTCCGGCCCGGCAGGAAGGGCAATTTCGGCTGGCTTGGGCTGCGGCCAGGACCAAGTGCCGCCAATTCTTCCCGACAAAGCGCCGGGCTGCCCGCTGTTGGGCAAGGACATCTCGGCGGTGAGAGAGATGCAGCCGGGCAACACGCAAGCGGTCAGGACGGCGCATAACAGGGAGATGGTTTGGCGTTTCATGGCAGGGAAGGGAGAGGCGGAAGGGTTCAGGTTTCAGGTTTCAGCCCGGCTGCTGCGTTTGGATGATGAGGCGCACGGTCTGCAGGCCGGTGCGGATGGAGGCGTAGACGCTCTTCACGATTTCCCGGTGCTCCGGGGTGTCGGCCCAGGCCTGGCTTTCAAGGGTGGCCTGCATCAGCTCTTCAATCTCGGCGTCATCCAGATCCGCGATCTCTGCGGGCACTTCGCCCACGCCGGCGAAGGCGGTCCAGGCGCTGCCGGCATTCTGGAAGACGATGCCGAGGGCCTCGGTGCGCGAGACCTTGCCGTCGTCCGCCTTGGCGGCCGCGGTGGCGGCGAAGAGGGAGAGGGCGGCGATGAGGAGTTCTTTGGTTTCTTTGATGTTTTTCATGGTGGTTGATAGGAAGAAGGTTCAGCCGGGGGAGGCGATGGCGCCGCCGGGGGCCCCGTTGCCGGTGGCGGTCTGGGGCGCTTGCCATGCCTGGCGCTGAGGGCAGGCGGGTTGCGGGCAGGAATTCTGGCGGCCTTCCAGCTCATCGACCTTGATCCAAAGCTTTTCCCGGTCCGCCTCACACTTGGCAGCGGCCGTCCGGATGGTGTCCCACATTACCTTGAAGCCCGCACCGATGCCGGCGAGGATGGTACCGGCGACGAAGGTAATCACAGTTTCTGGCACGTCCATGGAAGGGATAGAAAGGGGTGATAGGGTTTCAGCGGCGCCAGTGTTTGCCCTGCTGCTGCTGGTGGCAGATGAGGTCCAGCTCGTGGTCGAGCCATTCCGACATGATGTTTTCCAGCTGCAGGGCGCTGGCGTCCTGTCCTTCCGTCCGGCGCCAGCTGGCGAGGCCGCCATGCTTCACGGCTTCCGCGAGGATCTTCGGGAACGGCACGAGGGCCCAGCTTTCGCCCGGGGCGGCGGGGGTGGCGCGGCCGTTGTCGTACGGCTGCACCGGTCGCACGGCGATGCCGGCAATCTCAAACGTGACGTCGCCATTCCCCTCATACTGGGCATCCAGCTCAATGAGGCAGTCCCCGCCGGAGTGGGTGAAATCGTAAGTGGTTTCCGCCGTGGCCGCTTGGATCTGCCCCAGGCTGTTCCCGTCCGCGATGACAAAGAGCGTCAGGCCAGTGCTGCCGGTGCCGGCCGTGATGGTGGGCACGCGGATGGCCAGCCGGTAATCCCCGGCAGGCAGGGCCGTTATGGTCTGGGAAAGGATGTTGCTGCCCGCCCCGCCACTGGGCCGGAGGGCCAGCCGGGCCCCGGCGGCGCCGTAGGTCCAGCCGCCCAGGGTCCAGCCGGCGGGGGCGGCCAGGAAACGCCCGTTCGTGATCCAGTCGATGGGGTGGCGGCAGATATAACATTCCCCGGTGGCGGGCACATAGACCACTTCCCCGGGCTCGTAATAACGGGCGGTGTACTCCTCATCCGAGTAAACGCCATGAGGGAGACGGTAGCGCAGATAAACGGTGTCCGGGCAGTCCTGCGGCAGATAGATGCCATCCGGCCCCAGGGTGTAATCGATCCGGACGGCGCGGGAATTGGCGAGGGGGTTGGCGTCCCACACATTCAGGGCCGCACCCATGAAGGGCAGGCCATCGGAATCCAGATAGGACAGGGTGCAAAAGGTGCCGACATCCGTTTCCGTGGTGCGGGTGACGGTCCGGGCGATGACGGGGCACAACTCCGCCCAGTCGGAATATTCCCACGCCAGTTTGACGGCGGTGTTGATGGACTCCGTAATCTCCGCCGCAATCGGCAAGTCCAGCCCATCCACGGCAGGAGTCAGCCCCGCCTTTTTGGCGATGGACCAGAGCACGGATTTGAAGGAGACGGCGCGCATGGGGATCAGTTCAGCTCAACGCGCGGCCGCACCTTGGGGAGCCACGACTTGTTATTAATGATGGTGGCGGAACGCATGGCGTAGGGCACCCGGGTGGCGGGATTGTCCCGGCCGTATTCCTCCCAGAAGGCGGGATCCTTCCAGCATTCCCCATTGGTCCGCGCGCTCCAGTAGAGCCAGGCGGTGAGGTCCACGCTATGGGTGTGCTGCCCCAGACCGTCCAGGGTGCGCATGCCATGGCGCATGTTCCGCGCGATCTTCTCCTGGCGGATCGCGGAAAGCGTCTTCTCCACCTCAAAACCCCGCCGCAGTTCCGTGATGACATCGCACGCGGTATCGGCCCCAACCTGACTCATGAGCAGATTGGTCAGGCCATCGGCCTGATCTATGGCGTATCCTTTGGCGGTGTTCATAACGGAACGGGCGGCGGGGTGG
>JAYUWQ010000927.1:0-7191 GCA_043753485.1 bacterium | reverse complement strand
GCTTGCCGCCGGTGGCATCAATCCCGGCGACGCCGCCGGAGCCAACGCCGACATTTCCCTGATCACGATCCCGCCGCCCCAGATGGTGGCCAACATGAAGGTCGGCAAGATGGACGGGTATTGCGTGGGAGAGCCCTGGAATGCCAAAGCCATCGCCGAAGACATCGGTTATACCGCCATCACCACCCAGGCGATCTGGAAGGACCATCCGGAGAAGGTCTGTGCTTTTACCGAGGACTTTGCCGACAAAAATCCCAAGACCGTCAAAGCCGTGTTGAAGGCCCTGCACGAGGCCAGCGTCTGGCTCGACAAGATGGAAAACCGGGTGGAAGCCGCCACCATTGTCAGTGCCCCTACCTATATCAATTGCCCTCCGGAATCCATCCTCGGGCGTCTCCAGGGGAAATACATCATGGGCGATGGCCGCAAGCTCAAGGACCCGGACTACATGACCTTCAGCGACCGTAATACCAACTTCCCCCAGGCAAAATATTGCCAATGGTGGCTGACCCAGCTCCGCCGCTGGGGCTTCACGGACGGCGCCCCCGATTACGCGGCCGTCTCCAAACAGGTCATGCGGCCCGACCTCTACACGGAAGCCATGAAGGAAATCGGCTATGCCCACGGCGGCGTGGATAACAAACCGGAAACCCTCTTTGACAAAGTGGTCTTCGACCCCTCCGGCGACCTCGAAGCCTACGCCAAAGGTTTTAAAGTTTCCACTCTGAAGGGCTGAGCGGCCCACTTCCTGCAACCACCACGACCCAGATGAATCTCCTCCAAAAATACAAACTGGACGCCTTCCTGCTCCCGGCCCTGGCGGTGGGCGCAGTGCTCGTGCTCTGGTTCATCCTCGCCGGGAAATCCATCACCACCAAGGGAGTGGATGACTTCGGGGATCCCGTCACCACCGTAAAGCGCGTCGGCATCTCCGAGGACCTTCCGACTCCGGTCGAAACCTGGACGGCCAGCAAGCTGTATGTCACTGAACCCTTCGCCAAGCGGGGGGAGATGGATCAGGGCATTCTCCGCTTCACCTGGCTTTCCTTGAAGCTGGTGCTGCAGGGGTATGCCATCGCGCTGCTGATCGGCGCGCCGTTGGGATTCATTCTGGGACTGTCCAAAAATGCCACCAAGGCGTTGGACCCCCTGATTGAAATCCTGCGGCCCGTCTCGCCGCTGGCCTGGTTCCCGCTGGGCCTCGTGCTCTTCAGCAGCTTGAAACTCTCCGACGGCGGCAAGGTTTTCTTCGGCCCTTCGGATGCCGCGGCGCTTTTCACCATCGCGGTCTGCTCCATGTGGCCCACGGTGGTGAATACCGCCGTCGGCGTGCGCAAGGTGCCGCAGGACTTCCTGAATGTGGCCAAGGTCCTGAAGCTCTCCCGCGCCAAGACCCTGTTCAAGGTCCTCGTGCCGTCCACCATGCCTTACATGTTCACCGGCTTCCGGCTCTCCCTCGGGATTGCCTGGCTGGTGATCGTGGCGGTGGAGATGCTGACCGGGCGTCCCGGAGTGGGCGGCTTCATCTGGCAGGCCTACAATGCCGGCAGTTACGCCCAGATTATCCTGTGCATCCTGACCATTGGTCTGGTGGGCTTTACTCTCGACCGCCTCATGAGCGTGGTCGAACGCCGCTTCAAAACAGCCTGATTCTTACGCCATGGCCATCCTGGAATTCAAAAACGTCAGCAAAGGCTACGGGCCAAAGCATGACCGGACCGAGGTCCTGCGCACGATGGATCTCGTCGTCGAGGAAGGTGATTTCGTGACCATCATCGGCTTTTCCGGCACCGGGAAAACGACGCTGATTTCCCTGCTCGCCGGTTTGGCTGGCGCGGACAGTGGCGAGGTCCTGATGGATGGCAAACCCATCACCGGACCGGATCCGGAACGCGGGGTGGTCTTCCAAAACTATTCCCTGCTGCCATGGCTCACGGTGGAGGAAAACATCCACCTCGCCGTCGACGAGGTGCGCCCGGATTGGACCAAAGCACAACGTCAGGAGCATGTGGCCAAATACATCGCCATGGTGAAACTCAGCCACGCCGCTACCAAATATCCCAGCGAATTGTCCGGCGGGATGCGCCAACGGGTCAGCGTGGCACGGGCCTTGGCGATGCAGCCGAAAGTGTTGCTCTTGGACGAGCCGCTCAGCGCCCTTGATGCTCTTACCCGCGCCCAGCTCCAGGACGAAATCAGCGATATCTGGCTGCGGAACCGCACCACCGTTATCTGGGTCACCAACGACCCGGATGAAGCCCTGCTCATGGCCGACCGCGTCATCCCGCTCCTGCCGGGTCATGGCAAAGGGGCCACCCTGGCTCCGGAAATCACGGTGCCCCTGGAACGTCCCCGCGACCGCCGCGGCATCAATCATAACGAACAATTCCAAGTGCTGCGCCGTCAGCTCATCCAGACGCTGCTGGATGCCAAAAAACACACCGGTGGCCCCATGACGCAACGCGTCAGTCTTCCTGACATTCTGCCGGAGGACATCATGAATATCAATACCGTCAAGGACATCGGACGCAAAGGCCCGCGCCGCCGCTCGGATCTGAACAAGGAAGAAGTCGAAATCGCCACCCTATGAACCTTACTCCCGTCGATACCGCCCCAGCCCACCGCATGCCCCCCATGCTGGAACTGGACCGGCTCAACAAAACCTATCCTTCCGCCAAAGGACCCGCCTGCATCGTCAAAAGCTTCAGCCTGAAATTGGAGCGCGGCGAATTCTGCACGCTGATCGGTCACTCCGGCTGCGGCAAAAGCACCGTCCTCTCCATGGTCGCCGGGCTCAGCGATGCCTCCTTCGGCAGCATGATTCTGGGAGGCCGGGAAACCAACGAACCCGGACCGGACCGCGGCGTGGTCTTCCAAAGCCCCTGCCTGCTCCCTTGGCTCAGTGCTTTGGACAATGTGATGCTGGGGGTGAATCAGGTCTATTTCACCGCCTCCAAATCCGAACGGAAACAGCTCGCCGAATATTACCTCAGCGTGGTCGGACTGGGCGAAGCGATGCATAAATTCCCGGCCGAACTGTCCCAGGGGATGCGGCAACGCGTCGGGATTGCCCGCGCTTTTGCCCTGCAGCCCAAGATGCTGCTGCTCGATGAACCCTTCGGCATGTTGGATTCCCTCACCAAATACGAACTCCAGCAGGTGCTGCTCGACCTCTGGCGGAAATTCCGCATCACCACCCTCATGGTGACCCACGATGTCGATGAAGCCATTTTTCTCAGCGACCGGGTGGTCATGATGACCGACGGCCCCGAAGCGGAAGTGGGCGATATTCTCAGCATCCCCTTTGAGCGTCCCCGGAACCGCGCCGCAATCCTGGCCGATCCCCGTTATTACGATCTGCGGGATCACCTCATCACCTTCCTCAACGACCGGTCGCACATCCGCCCCAGCCGAGAACCGGGCTTCCGGCCCGGGCCCGATCTCGCGGCGGAATATGCCCGCCACCAGCACCTTGCTCCCAGCGCCGCTTGAGCCTCCCCGCCGGCTCCAGGACCCTGTGGTCCTGAAGCCCCTCCTCCGCTTTCGAAAATGGTGGCGGCACCTTCGTAAGCCGGATTTTGTCCCCCGCCGGTCGCCCGGCGGATCAACGGTCATTCCTCTAATGCAGGCCTTGCGGCCCGCAGTCCCGGCCTCGCGGCCGGGTGCGACGAACCCGGGATTATCCTGACGGCTTGCACCGTCAGGGTCAGGCAGGCGGCCTGTTTTCCCTGTTTGTCTTGCACCGCGCAGGGTTTTTCGTGCCCCCGGCCTTGCGGCACGGGGCGGTGGGCTCTTACCCCGCCTTTTCACCCTTGCCCCCAACCCTTGCGGGCGGGAGGCGGTTTATTTTCTGTGACACTGTCCGTCAGCGGGAGTTTTCACTGCCCACTGCCCGCGTTCATCACGCGGCGCGCTGCCTTGTGGTGTCCGGACTTTCCTCCAAGGCCCACTCCGGAAAGCAGACCCCGGCGACCGTTTCGGGTGCCGCCATGGCTAAGTCCTCCGCTTTTCCGGCTGATGCAAGCGCCTCCCTCCTTCCGGGCTGGAAAACTGGTTCAAACGCGGGCATGTTCCCTGCCCTTCCGGGCTCATGGGACGTAGAGGACTCATAGGACCTATCTTTTCCCCTGCGGCGTCTTCCCGTTGCTCAACCGCTCCACTTTTATGCCCTACCCACCCATTGGTTCCCAAGCCCCCTCCTTCCAGCTTCCCGTCACCGGCGGAGCTTATCCGGAAGGCACCGTCCTGTCTTCCGCTGATCTGGCCGGAAAAGACTACGTCCTCTACTTCTACCCGAAGGACGACACGCCCGGCTGCACCACCCAGGCCTGTGCCCTGCGCGATGGCTGGAACGATGTTTCCAAAAAGGCTGCCATCTTCGGGGTCAGCATCGACTCCGTAAAGAGCCACCAGAAGTTCATCCAAAAATACACTCTCCCCTTCCCCTTGCTCGCCGATGAGGAAAAAACCCTGGCCGAAGCCTACGGCGTCTGGGTGGAAAAATCCATGTATGGCAAGACCTACCTGGGCACGGAACGCAGCACCTTTGTGATCGGCCCCGACGGCACCCTCAAGGCCGTCCTGCCCAAAGTAAAACCGGCGGAGCACCTGGATCAGTTGCTGGAGATATTGGATCGCTGCTAACGGTCCATCGGACCCACCGGATCCCCCATTGCTGGCCACAAATTCAAAGACTACGGATGACCCTATGCAAAATCACTCCCGTCCAAGGTGGAAATTGTTATTAATGCTGCTGACTCTCCCATGGGTTGGCGTGCTGCTGCTTTTCATGGTCCCAGCCTTGGAACGCTACAGTCATACCCAAACTACTGCCGTCATGGCAGCCGTGCTGGCCTCTCTGGCGTTGGCGATGGTGTGGTTGCTGGGAATGAGCGGCCTGAAATGGGCTCAACGCGGTAAAGGATTGGTGCTGCTCCTTGTCCTCGCCGGCGGCTTCGCGGGCCTGGTGCGGAAGGATGGCCACATGGGCAATTTTCTGCCTCAGCTTTCATGGCGTTGGCAGCCCAAGCCGGGTGAGGCTGCCACTGCCCCCCTGTTGATCGCCCCCCGCGCCGCTGGGGCAATTTCCTTCACCACTGACCAAACCGGAGATTCCCCACGCTTCCTCGGAGCCGATGGCCTCAACTGGCAACCCGCTGAAACCCTTGCCCCGGATTGGCCTGCGACCGCGCCCAAAGAACTCTGGCGGCGTCCCCTCGGCCTGGGCTGGAGTGGATTTATCGTGGCCGGGGAATTGGTCATCACTCAGGAACAACGCGGAGATGACGAGCTGACCGTCGCCTACCGCCTCACCACCGGCGAACCCGTCTGGCAGCATGTGGAGAAAGCCCGTTTTGAGGAAGCCATGGGCGGCATTGGCCCCCGCGCCACTCCCACCGCGCACGACGGAAAAGTCTATGCGCTCGGAGCCACCGGCATCCTGACTTGTCTGGACGGGCCCACCGGAAAACTGATCTGGCGGCGGGATACCCTGACAGAAGCCGGCCACGAAAACCTGATATGGGCGAAAAGTTCCAGCCCGCTCATCTCCGGTGATAACGTCATCATCACCCTCGGCACAGGCCCGCAAACTCTCGCCGCCTACGCCACCGCCACCGGCGAACCCGTTTGGCGCGGTGGCCCGGCGAAAAGCGGCTACAGCTCCCCCATCCTCCTCACCGTGGACGGTAAGCCGCAGATCCTCAGCCTCTTCGCCAATAGCGCCGGGGCCTACGATCCCACCACCGGAGCCGAACTCTGGTCTTGGACCGACGGCTTCAAAGCCGCCGCCGCCAATGTCGCCAATCCCATCTTCCTCGCCCCCGACCGCATCCTCGTTGCCCTTGGTTACGGCGTCGGCTCCACCCTGCTGAAAACCGCCCCTGCCACCGCCCCGGAAATCCTCTGGCAGAGCCCGAAAATGAGCCCGAAATTCACCAACCTCGTCGTCCGCGGCTCCCACGCCTGGGGCCTCGACGAAGGCCGGCTTTCCTGCCTGGACCTCACCACCGGCGACCAGGTCTGGCGCGGCTCCAAATTTGGCCACGGCCAAATCCTCGGCGCCGGCCCCCACCTCATCATCCAGAGCGAACGCGGCGAAGTCGTCATCGCCGAGTCCAACCCCACCGAAGAAAAAATCCTGACCCGCTTCCCCGCCCTCACCAGCAAAACCTGGAACCAACCCTGCCTCGCCGGCCGCTACCTCCTCGTCCGCAACGACCGCGAAGCCATCTGCTTTGAGTTGAAGGGGAAGTAGCAACGGGTTGACTTTGACGACTTAGCCGGCCTCTTTGTTGATGTGGCCAGAAAGCCCCGGAGTCGTGGACGTTGGATGATAACCGGGAGCTTCATGCCGATTGTGAGGCAGGGCTGGCTTCGATGACAGTCCATCGAACATTTCGATGCAGAAGATTGAGTCCGGATATGCCCAAGAATAATGGCTGCGCTAACCGCCCGATGGCGTAAGGCCAAAGGATTGCCGCAGAATCGAGCGTTCCGTGGAAGTCAGGTCGAGAAAAATTCCTTCATCCTTTCCCCCGGATTTGAGGAAGTCGATTCCGGTTCGGATCAGCCGCAAGGGTAGTTTGAACTCCGGGGTCTCACCTGCAGCCTGCTGCCAGGCGTCGAGCCACTGGTCGAGGTTGTCGGCAGAGGGCCAAGGGGCTCCTTGGCGGAAGACCGCTCCCAGATGCTTCACCAGAGCTTCACCCAGCACCGCTTGGGCGGCGTGTTTGGCATATAGCGCATAGAGAGTGCCAGAGTGGGCACGGCGACCGTCCTGATTGAGGCCTGCGGCAAATAAGACCCTAACGATATCATCAGGTGCTTCCAGATAGGGCGGGGATTGGTGTGCGCCGAGACTGAGAGCCGCTTCCGCGGCTGCAAAACCTTCACTCCACCGGCCTTCGCTGAAGTACATTTCCGCAAGGGCCAGTTGCGCATCAACGATCTCATTGGGTGGAGCATCAGACATCACCGTTATCCGGGTGTAGTCGGCAATAGCCGCTGCGCTGTCGCCCTCCTCACCGTGCGTGATTCCCCGGTATAGGAGCGCCCTTGCCACTTGCTCGGGCGGCGCGCCGGGCAGCTTGATGACGCGGGTGCAGTCGGCGATTTCTGCTGCGATGTCGCCCTCCTCACCGTGCGTCAATCCCCGGTTGATGAGCGCCATGGCCACTTGCTCGGGCGGCG
>JAYUWQ010000926.1:0-7200 GCA_043753485.1 bacterium | reverse complement strand
AGTGTCACCTGTGGCGGCTTCTGCGGGCATAGCTTAGTGGTAAAGTTCCAGCCTTCCAAGCTGGCCAGGCGGGTTCGATTCCCGCTGCCCGCTCCACTCATAGCCGCAGGGAAAATTGCTTTCCCGATGCGCCGTTCTCCTCTCCCTGTGCTTCTGCTGGTCACGCCGGGATTATTGTTACTTGGGGGAGATCTCTTGCACGCCCAGTCCAAGACAAAAACCATACGAGTGGACTGCGCTCCGGTATTGGAGAAAATGCGGGCCGACATCGCTGCGGATCCCGGGCGGTTGATTCTCGCGGTGGAGGATGCGCTCACGACCAACGAGGCCTGCGCTTGCCCGATCATCCGCACGGCGGTGAATCTCGCGGGACGCGACCCCACTTTAACCCCTCAAATTGTCGTGGCCGGGGTGCGCCTGGCCCCGTCCGCGGCCGCCCGCATCACCGAATGTGCCTTGATGGAAGCGCCTGATTCGGCAGAAGCGGTCCGCGCCGCTCTTGCCAAGGAATTGGGGGAAGGCGCCGTCCCTTGGCTTGCTCCTGCGGCTGAGGCGCCTGCGGCCACAGCAGTCGGAACCATTGAACCTGTGCCGGGGGAGGGCGACCAAGGTAAAGCCCCCGTGAAGGGGTATACCGCCCCCTTGGTGGAATCCGGAGCCGACCCCGATGATTTGGAGGAATTTTGGCCGGCGGTCGGGATTTCGGGCATTTATGTAGTGATGCCGTCGCAAAATGGGGGTCCTGCGCCAATTTTTTCGCTTGAGCGTATGGTGACTCCACGGATCACCACGACCAGGAAAAAGCTCCCGAGGCGCCCCAGTTCACCCCTCACCCGCCATATTCCCGAATAAACCTGACGTTTTTCTGAATAATTACCTTGAAAGCATCGCGTGCCACTGGCACAATACTGTTTTTAATTGGGCATCTCAGTGCTCACTGCACCCATCCCCCCGCTGAATTGAATTTTTAACCAAGCTTCCATGAAACGACAACTTTGCCTGCTCTCCCTCGCCTCTCTCGCCGTCCTCAGCACCGGTGCCCATGCTCAAGGGCTCCTCAGTCTTGGTCAACGTGATGAGTTTGAGAAAAAACTGCCCTTTTCTGTCACGGTGGGTCTTGGTGCTGGTTGGGATTCCAATGTGAACCTCAGCCCCAACGATGAGCAGGACAGCGGTTTCATCAAAGGTACCGTGATTGCCGAATACAGCACCGGCGACCGCCGCACCTCCTACACCTTCGGTCTCACTTACAATCCCTTCTATTACCTCGACGCCCCTGAAGGCGTTGATGAGTTCCAGCAGAGCGCCAGTGTCAACTTTGCCCTCCGTCACCGGGTAAGCCCCCGTTTGACGATCACCGACAATCTCTACTTCGCCTACGAGTATGAGCCGAACTACCAGATCGGAACCTCGGTAGCCCGCCGCACCCAGCCCTACATTTATGGTTACAACAATCTGAATGTGGCCTACGCTTGGACCAAGCGTTTCTCCACTGTCACGGGTTACACCCTGTCCGGCATTGATTATGATTCGGACGCTGACTCCGGTGAAAACTACGTCAGCAACCTCTTCTCGCAGGATTTCCGCTACGCTTTCACCAAACTCACCACCGGAGTGTTGACTTACCGGTATGGCATTACCGAATATGACAATGGATTTGGGGACTACACTTCCCAATATTTCCTTGGAGGGGTCGACCATTCCTTCAGCCGGCGCACCACGGGAAGTTTCCGGGCGGGTGCTGAGGTGCGTGATCGGGACAATGGCGGCAGTGATACCAGCCCCTATGCGGAAGCCAGCTTCTCCCACAGCATCGCCAAACAAACCTATGTGCGTTGGTATGGCCGTTACGGTTTTGAAGATGCCGACATTGGTACTTACGCGGAAAGGACTTCCTTCCGGACCGGTGTGAGCGTGCAACAGCGTTTCACCAATCGCCTCGCCGGCAATCTCGGTGCCAACTATATCTTCGACAGCTTCCAGGGCGGCACCCCTGAAACCGATGACAACGTAGTCGAAATCAGCGTCGGCCTCGACTACAACGTCTACAAAAATCTCGTCCTGAACACCGGCTACTCCTTCACGACCACTAGTTCTGATGTGGCCGCCCGGGAATATGACCGTCATATCCTCTCGCTGGGCATGACCGCCAAGTTCTAAGTCTGCCTGCCTCGGATTGAACAATTCAGCCCTCACAGTGTCTTTTGATGCTGTGAGGGCTTTTCCTTTACAGAACGCAATTCGGACGGTATGCACTACCAGTCTTAACCTTCAAATTCTCCCCCCTCGATGAAAGAGCAGCTCGCTGAATCCAAGATGCACGCCCTCGACTACTGGCAGGTCGTCCGCAACCGCTGGGGGGTCATCCTCCTCACCTTCTTCCTCGTCCTCCTGGCGTCTCTCGTCATTGTGGCCCTGTTGGATAAGAAATACGTCGGGCGCACCAGCCTGCAGGTTCACCAGATCGCGCAGACAGAAGTTTTCGAAAATGGAAACAATGCGAGCCGCATGAATAACCTCAGCGGCAATTTCCTTGAGACTCAATTCAAAATCATTACCTCCAGGGAGACCCTGCTCCAGGTGGTGAACAAAAAAAACCTCAAGGCCCGTTGGGAAATGTCGGAGGATGATGCGGTCAGCAAACTCAGCCGCATGATCGAAACCGAGGAGGAGCGGGGCACGGAAATTATTTCCATCGAAGTTTACAGCAACAAATACGATGAGGCTGCCGAGTTGGCGAATGCCGTGCGCGAGGCCTATGAAGAACGGCGAAACCAAACGGAAAAGGACCGGGTGGAAGGCCTCGTGGGCGCACTCAGTCTGAAACTGAAGGCGCAATCCACGGATGTGGAGGAAGCCCGCGCCGAGATGATGCAAATCATGACCCAATACGGCATCGTGGATCTCACCTTCGGACAGTCCACGCGCGGGATGAGCGGCACCCTCGGTGGCGCGGATGAGGATCTTCGCAGCAGTTCCCAAAACGTTCTGGAGATGCAGACCAAAGTCGCCACCCTGAAAGCCAACCTGGAGAACCTGCAAAAACTGAGCGGAGAAAACCTGATCGAATATGCCATGAGTCTCGGAGTCGAGGATGACACCATCCGGAGCTTCGCCAGCGTCTACAAAAAGGACCGGGTCGAATATGAGAGAATGACCAATTCGGGTTTTGGGAAGCGACACCCTAAAGTTCAAGGTCTCGCCTCCCAAATCAAAAAAGAGGAACAAATCCTCATGACGGCGGCCGAAAACTACCGGGACAGTCTGACGGTCATGATCAAAAATGTCGAAGATGCCCTGAAGAGCGTCAGTGATATCCGTGACACCAAAAAGGGAGAATCTCTGGAAGAAAAGAAAAACTCTGCCGCCTATTACAAAGCCAAATCAAGCTATGAAATGAAGCTGGATTTGCTCAATCAGATGCGGGAAACCTTCCTTAAAACTGAGGTCAACATGCTGCTGCCACGCGTTCCGATCCAAGTGCATGAAATTGCCAAGCCGGATCTGACTCCCGCCCGCCCCAACGTTCCTCTCCTGCTCGGCATCGGAGCCGGTCTCGGCCTGATTCTCGGTCTGGTCCTCGCCTTCTTCCTCGAATACCTCGATACCAGCGTCAAAACGCTCGACGATGTGGAACGCTATCTCGGGGTCCCAGTGCTGGCGGTCATCCCAAAGGACGTGGGCGTGCTCCACAAGCAAAGTGGTCTCAGCCCGGATGCGGAAGCCTACCGGATTCTGCGTACCAACATCGAGTTCAACCGGAAGAGTGCGGATGCCAATGCCATCACCATCGTCTCGGGCGGTGCCGGCGAAGGGAAGTCCACCACCTTGGTAAATCTTGCCTACATCTGCGCCCAGGGGGGTTATAACACCCTCATGATTGATGGTGACCTGCGCCGTCCGAAATTGCACACCTTCTTCGACATCAACAACTCGGTCGGTCTCACCAACTACCTGACCACCGCGCTGCAGCTCGAGGACGTCATCCTCCAGACGCCGATCGAAAATCTCTACTTCATGCCTTCGGGCATTCTCCCTGCCGATGCGGCCGGGATTCTCAACAGCCGCCGCATGTCGGAGCTGATTGCTGACGTCAAAAACCGTTTCGATCTCGTGCTGATCGACTCCCCGCCGATCCTCGGCGTCAGCGATGCCTCCGTGCTGGCTTCGGAAGTCGATCTCACCATCATCGTGATCCAGCACCGCAAACTGCCACGCACCATGCTGATGCGGGTCAAACAGGCGATTGAAAACGTCGGAGGCAACCTCCTCGGCGTGGTCCTTAACAACGTGGATGTCCGCAGCGACAGCCAGTACCAATACTACACGAGTTATTACACCTATTACTCCCCGACCAACATGGAGAAGAGCCGTCCTGCCCGGGGTGCCGCTTCCTCCAGTGCCGGTCCTGCCCGCACCAACACCCCGGCGGGAGGTGCCCGGAAAGGCGAAGGAGAAGACTATTGATTGAACAATCCAAACAACCCGCCACTCCAACCATAACCACACATTCCGTTATGAAATTACCTGCTTCACTCTTTGCGCTCCTCGTCCTGTTTGCCGCCATTCCTGCCAAGGCCCAGCAGGCAGGCGTTTTGAAACCGGGTGACTCCGTCCAGATCTCCCTGCAAACCCCGTCGGAAGATGCCTCTACGGTCACCACCATTTATCCCGTATCCGACCGCGGCACTGTCAAACTGCCCATGTTGGATCAGGAAATTCCCTGTGCCGGAATCAGTGCCGCAGCGCTCGCCCGTCGTATTGAAGCAGCTTACAAGGCTGCAGATATTTACACGAACCCAACGATTACCGCCGCCCTGCCCCAGGATCCCCAGTTGGCCAGCCATGTGGTTAGTGTCGGTGGAGAAGTGCGGGCGACCGGGGAATTCCCCCTCCGTGCGGGCATGACCCTGATGGCGGCGATCAACCGTGCCGGTGGATTCACGGAGTTTGCCAAGACAAAAGCCGTGAAACTCCTTCGCGGAAATAACGAAAAAATTTATGACATGAGGAGGATTAATGCTGACGGTTCCAACAACCCCGTTCTCATGGATGGAGACCAGATCATCGTCCCAGCCGGCTGAGCCCCGCATGATCTAGAACTGAATTCCAACAAGACAGCGCCCTTTGACCGGGGCGCTGTTTTTGTCTCAAGTCCCTGACATGACTCCGGAATGCACTCCTGATCCAAGCCCGGCGCTGATTGGACTGGATTATGGCGACGCCCGGATTGGGGTCGCCGGATCAGACGGCCTTGGCCTCCTGGCACATCCCTTGGAAACGGTTGACTCCCAACCGCGGCCAGCCGCCTTGCGCCGCATCGTGGAAATCTTTCACCAACGTCGTGCTGCAGGAATCATCATGGGTTTGCCGGTGCGGGCGGATGGCGAGGAGGGCAGTGCCGCCGAAAAAGTGAGACTTTTTGCAGAATCCCTCCGCCCACTGCTCCCGGAAGGAACCCCCATCGCTTTTCAGGACGAATACCGCTCCACGGTGCAAGCCACCGAGCACCTGCGTGCGGCCGGCAAGCGGACGAAGTCCCACCGACCCCTGATCGATCAGGCTGCGGCGGTGGTCATCCTCCAGGATTATTTGGACGCGCAGGCCCCGCCCTTGCCGGTAGGGCTCCCCGACGGCATGGAATAGTTTCCTTATGCCGCGCCTCCGTCTGACCCTCGCCTATGATGGCCGCCCCTTCGCGGGATGGCAATCCCAGCCGTCGGGTCGAACCGTGCAGGACACCCTGGAGAAGGCCTTTCTCCAAATCCTGCCCAATCAGCCGCTGCGGGTGACCGCCAGCGGACGGACCGATGCCGGCGTCCATGCGCTCGGACAGGTGGTGCATTTTGACACGCCGGCGGGGAGCGCCCTGCCGCCCGAGGCCTGGCTGCGGGCCCTGAATGTCCACCTGCCGCCTTCCATCCGCGTCATGGAGAGCCGGATGGTGCCGGATACCTTTCATGCCCGCTTCGATGCTAACGGCAAAACCTACCGCTATCGCCTCTGGACCGAAGCGGTGCTGCCCCCTCTGGAAGCGGGGCTCGCCTGCCATCACCCCCGACCCTTGGATCTCACGGCCCTGACCGAGGCCTGCCAGGCGATCCAAGGCACCCACGACTTCACAAACTTTGCCGCTTTCCGTGGTCATGAGGATGGCACCGAGGACAATGTCCGCACCCTCTGGACCGTGGAGCCCAGGGTGCAGGGCGCGGTGGTGACCCTGACGTTTCATGGGACCGGTTTCCTCTACAAAATGGTGCGCCTCCTCACCGGAGGTCTGCTGCGGGTCGCCACGGGCCGGGAATCCCAGGCTTGGCTCCGCGATCTGCTCCATCGCCGCGTTCCAGGCAAATGCGCCCACGTGGCGGCGGCGGCGGGACTCTATCTGGTCGAAGTCGATTACCCTGATCTGGCATGACCGCACTGGCCCAATTACTCACCGGGCGCCTGCTGGCGGAAGGCAGCATGCCCTTTTCCAGCTTCATGGCGGCCGCTCTCTACCACCGGGAGGACGGCTATTACACCTCGGAGCGGGGCCGGACGGGGCGGGCCGGAGATTTTTTCACCAGTGTCAGTGTGGGTCCCCTATTTGGGCAGATCATGGCCGGCGAGTTTTGTGCCGCATGGGAACGTTTGGGGAAACCAGACCACTTCACCCTCATCGAGGCGGGAGCCAACGACGGCCAATTCGCTCTCGATGTCCTGAACTGGGCCAATCAGCACCGGCCGGATTTTCTCCGGGCCTTGGTTTATCAAATCGACGAACCGCTCCCCGGCATGGCCGCCCTCCAGCTGAGGACCCTGGCTTCCTTCCGCTCCCAGCTGACCCATGACCGGGTCGACGCTGCCGCGCACGGTTGTTATTTCGCCAACGAACTCCTGGATGCCATCCCGTGCCGCCGGGTGCGGTTCACTGGCGGCCGATGGCAGGAACTTCATGTGGGGCTGGATGCGGAACAGCATTTTTGCTGGCTGGAGCGGGAACCGGAAGATCGGGCGCTCGTGAAGCGCCTTGCCTGGTTGGGAGAGGAGTTTCCAGAAGGCTATACTACCGAAATCGCCCCGGCGGTGGGTTCCCAGTTGCGCCTTGCGGCTGCCCGTCTCGAGCAAGGGTATCTGTTTTTTGCCGTTAGCATCGAAGCGGGCATGAAAGGTATCCGGCACCATCCGGCTCTCCATGACGCGGATGGAAGGCGGCAG
>JAYUWQ010000925.1:0-2847 GCA_043753485.1 bacterium | reverse complement strand
GCAGCCGCAACGTCAGGGCTGCTGGTCGTCACCGAATCCGGAAAGACGGGGAACCCTGAAGACCGGTAAGAGATTACTGATCCGGTGTAGGAAACGATGGAGGCCTCCACCTTCACCCCGGTGGACCCCCCACGTTTCCACACCACACAGCACTTTGAGCCCGAGACGGCCAAGGCCGGTGCGGAAAGTTCATCATTGGATGTGGAGACGGGGTATCCCCCTGGCACGTCCGGATTGCCATTCCGGTCGAGCACCACCGCCCGGATCCGGCTCACGTATTCAAGTGTATTATAGTTCAGTTCCTCCCGCCACACCACGCAGAATCCCTCACCGAACGGCGCGGCACACCCGGCCCGCTGGGACCCGGGACCGTAACCAACCTTAAAGACCGAAGTCACTGCCTGCCCGTTCTCGGTGATCACGCCGACCAGATCGTCGTCCAGCACTCCGGAATTCTGATTGGGGTTCTCCTGACGGGCCACCATCAGAATCCGGTTCTGATTCGCAGCGATGTCGGGGGAGGAGTAGGGCAGGCCGCCGGGGGTGTTAAAACTGAGATCCGGCGAAGTACCGTTGGCGAAGTAGCGCCGCTGGCGGATCTCGGGGCCGGTGAGGGCGGTGGACTTTTGCTGCCATGTTACTACGGCGGCGCCAGGCATCCAAGCCAACGCCGGCTCTTCCTGCACGCCGGTGGCCTGGGTGGCGCTTACTTGCAAAGAAGGTTGATCGGACCCGGATGCGGAAATATCATACCGGCGGATTGTGTGGCTGAAATATTCCGAGAAATTCCCGTCTGTGGTAATCAGATCCAGTTGATTGCCGCGCAGGCTTGCCATAGGACCCAGAGCGTTTTTTTGGGCACCAAAACCGAATCCGGCCATTCCGAAGTTGAGGGCCTGCGTATTTCCAATCACCCTCGTTGGCTCTCCCGGCGTCAGAATCATGGCAAATCCTTCGCCCACCAGCTGTCCCTCCACTTGGCGGAAGTTTTTGATAGCCAAGATGACTCCTTTACCGGCGCTGGAGGTCACGCCATACAATAGATAGTCTCCCGTCACAGGTTCGACAAACAGGGCTCGGACTGGCTGGGACGGCACCGGCTGGCCAGCTGGCCCCAACTCTTGGCCATAAACGATATTGCCCCTCAACAAGGGAGTAATGGTGTGCGACCAAACCGCCATCCATCCCGCACCATAACTGACCACGCCATAAAGAAAATCGCCAGAGTTCGGCTCGGGGGTGGTCCAGGCCTGTGCCGCACCGGTCACCACCGCGTTGGCATCCACCAGTTGGGAGACGATGGGTCCTGGGGAGGCGGACCCGCCGGAACGCTGGACCAGGAGGAGCTGGCCAGAGGCTGCGGCCATCATCCCATTGGCGGATAACGGGGTGCGGCTCAAATCGAAGACGGATTGCCCGCGCACCCGGGGAGGCCCCCCGCTGGCAGTCAGAGTGGCGACGTTCTGCCCGGTGGCACCATCCCAGACCACCCACCCGGTTTCCCCGTCGCCAGCTACCTGGAAGGAAGCCACTGCGGCGGAGCCCGGAAGGAGCAGCGGTGATCCGGAGCCCTGTCCCGTCGCCGCGCTGATCCACCACGCCTTTAGTCCTTGGGAGACCTGCCAAACCGCCCAGGCGCCCTGACTTCCGCCGATGAGCTTGATGGGGGCATTTGACCATGGGTCCCCCTCAACCTGCAGCGAGGGAAAGGCCGGTCCGGTCCGTCGCACCATCCGCAACACAGTGCGGCCCGGCTGCGGTCCCCCTCCGGCCGGCTCCACAAAGGCAGACGCAGTGAGCCAGGCATCCTGACCCGCCGCCGCAATCGCCTGCGTCACCAATGTACCTTCCTGATGCCACCCCTCTTCAGCCGGCAACAGCGGACCATAGGGCACCACCAGAGGAATAGGGGGCGACTGAGCCCCGGCCGCCGCAGCCCAGCAGAAAACCGCGGCGCAAATACGCAGGAACGAAACCCGTTGGCTTGGGATGAAGCGTCGCGCCATCAAACTGGCATGAGGGAATTCCGGTGTTTTGGCAACAAAATTGTCTGAAAGGCTGGGGATACACAACTGCTCTGGAAAGAGCATCCAAACCGCGCATTCGACAGGACTCGGATTGATAGGCTTGTTTGGACTGGTTTCAAAATCCACTGAGGTTTCCCGGAATAGAGCTCGTGGAGCAGCTGAAACTGCGGGACACGCGTCCGGCACTCTGTGGCGACCGGTGTGGCAAAATGCACTCCAAGCGAGAGATATCGGGTGCGCGATGCAAGGTCATACGCTCGCGCGATGGTCATTTTCCCGATGATGGTGCCCTGGCATTGTTCCCGCAGAATAAAAAATGGCCCAACGCCCTGCTGCGGCCGAAGATCGACATGAAAAAAAACACGCCACCCGCCCTGTCCGGCAATGACACGCCGGAGCCCCACGCAACTGACCGCAAGAGGTTGTAGGAGAACCGAGCCGCCCTGATGGCGGATGCTGTAGAGCGCCTCCAAAAGAGAGGAGCCATTTCCCGTGAGCAACACGATGATCAAATCCGGGAGATCACTCAAGAAAGCGCCGGGTAATCAGTTGCCCAATACCAATGCAGTCATGGCAAGTCAATCCAACTCCAACACCACGCCGATCCGCCTGTATGGAGGGGCGGATGACAGTGGAATTATCATGTTGCCTGTTCTGGATGGGCGGGAACCCGTTGCGCTAATGCTTTCCAGCGGGGTGTATGTCTCCACCGGATTGCGGGATTATTCGGGCAAAATGCTATTTGCCATCGTGGGCTCTGAAGGGGCGTTATGGCTAAAACACGGAGGCCTGATCTGATGGTGGAGCCCTATTTTCGGGA
>JAYUWQ010000924.1:0-2852 GCA_043753485.1 bacterium | reverse complement strand
GCGGGGGAGCACTTAGGGGGAGGGTTAACGGGTGGGACAAGGCAATCGGGAGGACCGCCGGTGGAGGAAGCCATGGAAAATAGCCGGGGATGCGCCGGTGGGTAAGGGGATTTTTCCGGCCAAGGCGGCGGCTCCGGGAAGGGGACGTTGGGGGAAAACGACAGACCCCGGGCTGCCTGATTTAACGCGGGTTATCGATGGGCGGGCTGATCCAACTACGAAATCCAGCCTTGAATGGGGCCCTCACACGTCAATTCTGCGGGACTTATTGAAAAATCTGGAGCACAGGCATTCCGTTTGTCAGATTACCGTTGCAATTCGATGCCTCCTGGTCTGCAATGAAATTGCCCTCGACCTGCTCCTCATTTTTTTAACAGACTTTTAGTGTCAGGTGCGAATCACATTGTTAATTTTATCAAAAATGATATGTCGAGCTTTAAAAAACTGGCCATTATATTAATAATTTCTATTATTTGTCTATTTGTTTATTTTGCCTTCCCGCTAAAGGATGATTCCCCTGGGCCGGTTTTTCCTGCGGAAAATAAAGGCATTCCGGCTACAGCCAAGCTAAACAACTCCACCGAGGCGGTGAATGCGGATCGAAAAAACATCCCTGCAGTGGGGTTGGTGGAACCCGTGACCGATCCGATGTGGATTAATGCCAGAAATTGGTTGGACGGCCAGTCTCCCAAATTGACTGCAAGTGAAGAAGATCTGTTGTTGGAACGCACCGGCAGAAGTTCCGAAACTCTAACGGGCTTGATTTGGCTGGGAAGTCCCAGAAGTGCTTTGTTTGTAGAGGAACTACTGAAGCTGCACCGGAGTGATGATCGTGCGATGGCTTCCTTGGTGACGGCGCGGTCTTCCATGGGAATTGACGAAAAAGATTTCGCCAAGGCAACGGCCTTGGAGATAGCCTGTGCCCTCGCCGAGAAATCGGCTCTTCCTACTCAAATGTCATGGCATGCCTTTGCACTCGCACAAATCGCTGACAAGCCAGAAATGGCCAAGTATCTCCGCGAGAAAGCGTTTTTGGCAGGTTTTACCTTCAGCGCTGTCCCGTTTGATGATGGAGCAAAGCAACTACTGGAAATGGCAGGCCGTTCGGAAGATCAGGTCACCATGCGAATGGCGTCGCAGGCCACCAGTGACTCTCTGCCTGAGTTTCTTTTCAGAGACCCTTCGTTTATGATGAGGAAAAAAATTGGGAGGAATTTTCAACCGAAATCAGAGAGCACATCGCCGTCGCCGAGTCTTTACAGGATGACCCCAGGTTACTTCCAGGGGACAAATATCGTCTGCTGAACACTGAATCTTCCTTTGCGAATAAGTGGCTTGAAAAGTATCCGGACGATACCGCTTTGTTTGGGGAGCCACTCGTAAATGTTGTGTCTTCATTGAAAAATGAGCTCTCCGAATGGAGCCAATATGCCGATGCCCAGTCCGCTCTTCCGGTGCTATTGGAAACGGCATCCGATCAGGATCGGGCGTTTTTTTTGCTGGCCATACGGAACGAAGGACTTACCCAAGCGCTGCAGGCGTTCAAAGAGCGATCACCAACGGTGTGGCACGAGGTGATTTCCAAAACGTCTCAGATACGCACCACAGGAGGCTTGGTGCCAATGGCTGGATACTGGGTGCGTGGTGAGTAGCGTCCTGAAACGCGCAATCGATTGGGACGCGTTCAAGGGTCCGGGTCCGGTCACTTGACCATCTCGGGGAGCGCAGTTAAAAAGCTTAAAGAGTGCAGCAAGGCGGCTTGTCATGGCGCGAAACCCCGCCAGAAATACCGTCATGCATACTCCGGTTCTCGCGGCACTTTCCAGTCAGGCTCCCTCGGATGACATCACCGTCTGCGGCTGGGTCCGCACGCGGCGGGATGCCAAGGCTTTTTCCTTCCTGGAAATCAATGATGGCTCCTGTTTGAGGGGGATTCAGGTGGTGGTGGATGCCGGCACGCCGGGATCGGAATCCCTGCTGGAGATGACCACGGGCGCGAGCGTCGAGGTGCAGGGGAGACTGGTGGCTTCGCAGGGCAAGGAGCAGCCATGGGAAATCCAGGCGGCCCGGATTTCCCTCGTGGGTCCGGCGGATGATACCTACCCCTTGCAGAAAAAGGGGCACTCTCTGGAGTTTCTGCGGGAAATCGCCCACCTGCGGCCGCGGTCGAATTTGTTCGGGGCGGTGTTCCGGGTGCGCAGCCGGATGGCCTATGCGGTGCATCAGTTTTTCCAGGACCGCGGGTTTCTGAATGTGCATACGCCCATGATCACCTCGAGTGACTGTGAAGGGGCGGGCGAGATGTTCCGGGTGACCACGCTGGCCCCCGGGAGTGGCAGCAAACCGGAGGAGGATTTTTTCGGCAAACCCGCCTTTCTAACGGTGAGTGGCCAGCTGGAGGCGGAAACCCTCGCCTGCGCCCTGGGGAAGGTTTACACGTTCGGGCCAACCTTCCGGGCGGAGAATTCCAACACTTCGCGGCATGCCGCGGAGTTCTGGATGATCGAGCCGGAACAGGCCTTTTGTGATCTTGCAGGCAACATGGATTTGGCCGAGGCCCAACTCAAACATCAGGTGCGGGATGCGCTGGAACGCTGCGCGGAGGATCTGACCTTTTTCGCCAAATACGTGGACAAGGGATTGATCGAGCGCCTGAAGTTTGTGGCCGACCGTCCCTTCCAGCGGGTGAGTTACACGGAGGCCGTGACCCTGCTGGAGCAGAGCGGCGAGACCTTTGAATATCCCGTGAAATATGGGCTCAACCTTCAGTCCGGCCACGAGCGCTGGCTGACGGAAAAATACTTCCAGTGCCCGGTGATCGTCTACAACTATCCGAAGGAGATCAAACCCTT
>JAYUWQ010000923.1:0-2852 GCA_043753485.1 bacterium | reverse complement strand
GTACTTGAGGTCCTGGGTGACGCCGCCGATGCAGGCACCGGGGAAGAAGGTATTCCGTGCGCCGATCACCGACGGACCCGTCAGGGTGACGTGATTGTGCAGCACGCAGCCTTCGCCAAGATGGACGCCTTCGCCGATCACGGAATACGGGCCGACCGCAACGCCGGCGGCGAGCTCCGCCCTGGGATGGATGATGGCAGTAGGATGGATCATGCGGCCTAACGTTCGAGCAGGCTGAACATCAGCTCCCCTTCACTGACGGTTTCGTGGTTCACCACACAACGGGCGCGGGCGACGCCGATGCTGCGTTTCACCTTCAGAATTTCAGCTTCGATGAACAGGGTGTCGCCTGGCATCACCGGTTTGCGGAATTTCACCTCGTTGGCGCTCATGAAATAGCCGATCTTCCCCTGATTCTCCGGACGGCGCAGCATCAGAATGCTGGCCACCTGGGCCATGGCTTCCACTTGAAGCACCCCCGGCATGACCGGATGCCCCGGGAAATGGCCTTGGAAGAAGGGTTCGTTGATGGTGACACACTTCACCCCGGTGCATTTGTTTTCGCCTTCAAAGCGTACGATGCGGTCCACCATCAGGAAGGGATAACGATGCGGCAGAATGTGCATCACTTCGTTGATGTCCATCACGGCCTCTCCGCTCGGAATGCTGACCGGCGGGACCATGCTGAGCATGCGGCTGTAATCCTGCTTGAGCCGTTTGGCCATTTCCGTATTGGGCCCATGGCCGGGTTTCACTGCGATAACGTGTCCCATGATGCGCTTCCCGCACAACATCAGGTCCCCGATCAGATCCAGAATCTTGTGGCGCACGAATTCGTCCTTGAACCGCAGCGGCTCCTTGCTCATGACGCTTTCGTCCCGGATCACGATGGCGTTTTCCAGGCTGCCTCCTTTGATCAGGCCCTTGTCGAGCAGGCCCTTCACGTCCTCGTAAAAGACAAACGTCCGCGCCGGGGCGATCTCCTTTTCGTAAATCTCCGGGGTGATCTCCGTGCTGTAATATTGGGTCAGCCGCCCATCCGGCCCCACCTGGGTGCAGGAAATCCGGAATTTTTTGTCGGGCACCACAATCAGAATGCTGCCGCTTTTGGTCTCGATGGAAATCGGCTCGCGCACTTCATACACCCCGCGGGGAGCATCCTGCGCGGCGATTCCGGCCTTTTTGATGCACTCCACGTAAGCCCGGGCCGAACCATCCCCGATCGGCGGTTCATTGGCATCCATTTCAATCAGGGCATTGTCCACCCCCATCCCGGCCAGAGCACTGATGACGTGCTCCACGGTATGCACTTTGACGCTGCCTTCGGCCAGGGTGGTGGCCCGCTCCACCATCTGCACCTTGTCCACACTGGCGGGGATGAAGGGCTGATCTTCCAGATCCATCCGGCGGAATTTGATGCCATGACCGACCGGCGCCGGTGCCATGGTGAGAGTGACGGCTTCCCCGGTGTGCAGTGAGGTGCCGGTGAGCGTGGCGGGCTTGGCCAGCGTGTGCTGATATTCCATGATAAAAAAGTCGGGACGGGGAAAAGAGGTGATGTTCAGCCTAGACGGGGCATCCGGGGGGTCAAGCCGCGAATGCCCGCGGAAAAGCTGCTTCGAAGCACCGGGGTCCAGCCCTGCCCGTGCGCTTTTTTCCACCGAGGCAGCAACCGTGGAGACCCCTGGAGTGCTGTATCCTTGCGCCTTCCTGGTGCCTGTCACCTGCCGCGAATGCCCTTCATCGGGCGAAGTGCCACCTGAATGGAAAGAGCCTTGTTGGACCACTTCGATGGCACTGTCGCCAACTGCGTAGGGCCCGTTGAAAAGTCGCCCTGCACCAGCACGGTCGGCGGTTCTCCCTGCTTTGTGTCATCGACTTCCGTGATTGTCCATTGCAGGTCGGCCAGCACCATGCCTTCGCCCAAAAGGGCATCGCTGAGGATCTCGACCTGCAAGGGCAGCGGCTGGCCTGCGGCATCGTAACCGGGCACATAAAGCGCGATGCGGCGTTGTCTCTCCGGATTCTCCTTCAAGTCGACCTCGGTGATATGCCGGCCGCCGCCTACGACCTTCAAATGAAGGTCGAATTCCATTGGCGCCGCCCGTGGGCCGGCCGGTTTGGGCAGGGCAGTGTGGCGGCGCGGTGCGGTCTGCTTGCCGGTGGCCACCCGGGGCCGGCTCCGTCCCGAAGGTTCCGCTGGCGTGCGGCGTAGGAGTTGTCCCGCTGAGGCCTGGGCTTCGAGTTGATCCGGCGCGAGTGGCGTGATCAGCAGGTCATCGAATGCGCAGTCTCCCTGTTCCTGGCCAAACAACCAGCATTCGAATCGATCCGGTTCGATCCGGCCACTGCGCTGCAGCCCCTTGAGTCCCTCTACGCCATCCACTTTGAGGGACCAGGTTCCACCTTCCCAATGTTGCTCGATATTCAGGCGGTGCCATTGCGTGGCGGCGCCCTGCTCATCAATGCCGATCATTTGCCCGGTGGATAACCAGCAGCCGGAATCGGCGGTGATTTGGTGGAAGGCATGGAACTCCGCCAAGGGTTCATCAGGCCTGCGGAACAATCCGATGACCGCGCCATCAAAATCCATGAATTCCTCTCCGTTTTGCGATGAAGTCGCTTGGGGCCGGACCCAGACCTCGGCATGGGACCGGTGATCGCCGGCCAGCCGTTTTCCCGTCAGGAGAACCGCGCTGTGCGGCCCATGTTTGTCGAGCACGAGGTGCTGGGTGGAGCCCGGCATGGTTGGAGTGGCAACGATCCGGGCAGCGCCCTGAACCAGGCTCAGGCCCTGCGGATTCCCGGCCAGGCTGCCCTGCTCAAAGCGCGGCGCCTCAAAGTTGTAAAAA
>JAYUWQ010000922.1:0-7219 GCA_043753485.1 bacterium | reverse complement strand
GGGAATTTGTGGAAACGACCGTCACCGACCTCAAACAACGCCTTGATGCCATGGGCCCGGTGAACCTCGACGCGATCCAGGAATACGAGGAATTGGAGGAACGCCACAACTTCCTCCAAGGTGAAAATGACGACCTCGCCAAGGCCAAGATCGAATTGCTCGCCGTCATCCAACGGATCAATACGGAGACCAAAAAGCGCTTCGCCGATACGTTCTACCAGGTCCGCGACAACTTCCGGAACACCTTCAAGGAACTCTTCGGCCAGGCCGGCCAGGCCGATCTCATTCTCGTCAACGAGGATGACCCACTGGAGTCCGGTATTGAAGTCATCGCAAAACCTCCTGGCAAAAAACCGACCAGCATCACCCTGCTCTCCGGGGGCGAGCGCTCCATGACCGCGGTGGCCCTGCTCTTCTCCATCTACATGGTGAAGCCCAGCCCCTTCTGTATTCTGGACGAACTCGACGCCCCGCTCGATGAATCCAACATTGGCCGCTTCCTCAAGATGCTCGATAAATTCATTGAGAAGAGCCAGTTTGTGATCGTCACCCACAACAAACGCACCATGCGCCGGGCCGATGTGCTCTACGGCGTCACCATGGAAGAATTCGGCGTCAGCAAACCGGTCGGCATGAAACTCAGCGCCGAGACCGAGCGACCCCGTGACCAATACGTCGCCCCACCTGAGGCCACCGCCGAGGAAACCGCGGAAGCCACGCCCGAATCCGACGGCAAAGGAGAAGCCGCCGCCGCCCGTGCCGCCGCCACCGAAGCCGCATCGCATGAAACAGAAGCACCCGCTGAAGCCGTAGTCTCCGCACCGGAGAATCCGGCTGACGCAAAGCATCTGTCGGAAACACCCGCCGGCTGAGGGCGCCGGCTGCCCCGGCCCTATCCATTCCAGGCCGGGCCATTGGTCGGCCCTCCCCCGAGCCCAGCCTTTTGTTGAGCCGGGAAATTCCGATTGGAATCCACCCGGCTCCGCGGACCCTTAACTACGTTAGGCAACAGGAATGAAAGGCTCCTGGGCTCAGGAGCGAGTCCACTGCCGTCACATCGGTAACCGGCCCAATCGAGGGAGGCCAATTGCAGCCAAACCGGATGGCACCATCGGCCAACCGTCCCTGATCAACCCGCCGCAGGTTATCGTTAGGACCCGATTGGAACCCGCACTGCCAGCACGCAACCTGCCGCATCGGCCGGACCTGATGTCAGGCACCCGGACCCGCTGAAGCCTCCGCCTGCTCCAGTCAGCTTGAGGCCCGCCCCTTGGCCTTCACCTCCTCCCATCGTTCCCGCGCTTCCGGGCGGGGAAAATATTTGTCAGTCAACTAACTGGGACAGATGTGCAACCCCTTGATAAACCCCCGCTTTCAACCCGTATAGAGGCTACATGAACCGGAGCACCCCTTCCTCCCGCGCCTTAGTAAATCCTGCCAAGGCAGCCTTTACCCTCATCGAAATTGTCCTTGTTATAGCCATCATCGCCATCCTCGGCGCAGCAGCCATCAACCTGATCAAGGGAAATGTGGACGTCGCCAAGGAGACGCGGGTGGAATCGGATATCAAAAACATCGTGACCCAGCTGAAGGTCTACGAATCACGCAATCTGGCGCCTCCGAGCACCGAACAGGGTCTGAAGGCCCTGGTGGAACGTCCCACCGTGGAACCCATTCCGGAACGCTGGACCCAACTTCTGGAGGAAGTCCCCAAAGACCCGTGGAACCGGGAGTTCCGTTACGAGTATCCCGCGAAACGCAGCAAAGCCGATTTTGATGTATACTCACTCGGAAAGGATGGAGTTGATAGCGAGGATGATTTTGGAAACTGGAAACCGGTGAAAAAATAATAGACCGGAAATACCCGTTTTTGTATGAACAACACCAGTCATAGCGCCCTGCCCCGCAGCGGCCGCCGGGGAGGCTTTACCCTGATCGAAATCGTGGTGGCCCTCACGGTGGTTTCTGTCATCGCTGCCGTCGCCATCCCCACCCTGAAAGGGTTGAACCGCAGCGAGCAGGCCCGGGCGCCGGTGCAGGCCCTGGCGGAACTGGTCCAGGAAGTCCGCACCCGCGCGGTGCGGGAAGGCCGGGCTTATCAAATCGTTTTCGAACGCGGCGGCATGCATGCCATGGCCGGGTCCCGGACCTTCAACCGGCGGGAGGATTTGATCGAACATCTCAAGGAATTGCGCACGCCTCCCGTCATTACCGTGACTGAAAAGCAACTGCCAGAACGGCCGGAAGTGGTCCGCGAAACGCCGGGCGGTTCCTCCTTCTCTGCGGACCAGGCCATGAAACCCATGGCCCCCCAGAACCCCGGGGAACCTTCTCCGGAGGTCCCCGAAATGGAAATGCCCTGGAGCGAATCCATTCCCCTAGATCTGAAGACTGCCTGCGCGGTCCTGCTCTGGGGCGATCCCGAGTGGGACTCCATGGAAGGCGATAAACTGCGCACCTGGGTGTTCCAGCCCACCGGAATGATCTCTCCCGCCCGGGTCCGGCTCCAGGAGGACGGTCAGGAACTGGAAGCTGCCTTCGATCCCATGACGGGCGAACTCACCGCCGAAAGCGTCCGCCCCATCACTATCTCCGCGTCGCTATGAAGCCCGACCGCCGGAACCCCCACGGCTTTGTTCTGCTCGAAATCATCATTGCCCTGACGGTGTTTGCGGTGGCCGTCACCGGTCTCGCTGGAGCCCTCCATTCCGCCCTCGATGCCTCAAATAAACTGCGCCGCCAGGCCGCTGTCCGGCGCGGCATGGAGAGCCTGCTGGCCGAAGCCCGCCAGCAGATGAAACGTGAGGAAATGCAGTTGACCCGTATGGATGACGGCCTCGGCATCTCCTTCCAATCAAGCCTTGAGGAATTGAAGTGGATCAATCTCAAAGGCGCGCCCGTCCGCGGCCTGTATGTGCTGCGCGTGGTCGCGCAGAGCACCAAACCCAACACCAGTCCCGAGAATACCGCCGAAGTTTATGTCTACCGCCCTTGATCCGCTCCGCTCCCCGGCAGGGTCAGGCCGGGGGTTCACCCTCATTGAAGTGGTGGTCGGCCTGGCCATCCTCGCTCTCATGTCAGGTGCGATTTATGCCATAGTGGCCGGGGCGGTGTCGTCCACCCTCAGTCTGGAATTGACCCAGGCCGAAGACCGCCGGGTGGAAGCTTTCCTGCACCGGACCCGCGAAGTCCTCGCCGATCTCCCCGCCACTGGCACCCTGCAGCTGAGGTTGCTGGAAAATGATCCTTTACGTCAGGAATTCGTCATCCGCAATGTGCCCGCCGCCTTCATCTGGGGGCCCAATCCCCAGTGGGAAAAACCCATCATCACCGTAGCCCCCCGCCGCTGGGAAGATGATCAGGAACCGCCCCTGTCCTCTGCGGTGCTGCGCGGCAAGGTGGAACTGCCATCCGTCCGGTTTGCTCTCAGTTTCAGCGTTCCTGACTTCTTCCGGACCACTCCGGAGGGGGAGCCCCTGCCGGACAGCCCCGTCAAATCCCCCCAGGGAAACGAGGGCCTGCGCCCCGATGCCCGGGGCCGCTTCTGGATGGACGTGCTGCCGGAAATCGACCGGGTGGAGTGGCGCTTCTACGATCCCAAACGGAAAATCTGGATTGACCAGGCCCCGCCCGGCCAGCCCCCTCTGGTGGAACTCAAGCTCTTCCTGCCAGGCCGCACCACCCCCATCCGCGAGGTGTTTTCCACCCGTTGAATTCCTGACTTCCCGTCCCATGGCACCCGCCCTCCGTTCCCCTGTCCCCCGCCGCGGCTCCTCGCTGCTGCTGGTGTTGTGGGCCATCATGCTGATGGGCTTTGCGGTCATCGGCCTTGTCAAACATCTGTCCCGCGGACTGGACGAATCCATTGCCGCCGAAAAGGATTTCCGCGCCCGGCTGCTCCTTGAGTCGGCGCGCACCGTGGCCGCCCATCCCGCTATTTTGCGTGGTGATCCTCTGCTGCGCCAGGAACTGTCGCCGGTGCGCTCGTGGGAAGTCACCCTTTCCACGGAAGGCTCGCGCCTCGCCATCAACCAACTGGCCTCCAGCCGCCTGCAACGCCGCTTCGCCAGACAGTTGTTCGAAAATTGGGGTATCGATCCCCGCGAGGCGCTCGCCCTCGTGGACAGTCTGGCGGATTGGACCGACCCTGACAGTACCCCGCTGCCCCAGGGAGCGGAGCGTGAAATCTACGCTGCTCTGGAGCGGCCCGATTTCCCTTACAACAAACCATTCGCCTCCCTTGATGACATCCTGCTGGTGCGCGGGGCCGACGTCATGGACCGGCAGCGTCCGGACTGGCGCGATTTCTTCACGTTGCATGGCGATGGCACCATCGACGTCCATACCGCTCCCGCCATGATGTTGGAGGCTCTGCTGAATGTCACCCCCTCCGAAGTCAGCCGGTTTCTGAGGGAACGCCTTGGACCGGATGGTCAGCCGGGCACCGAGGACGACCGCCGGTTTACCGCCCTCACCGAAGTCCGCAACCTCTTCGATGTGCCCGAGATGAACTACCGCCGCGCGGCAGGGCTGCTCACTCTGGCCCACCCCATCCGCCGCACCGAATGCCTCGCGCGCGCCGGAGGCTTGGAACGCCGTCTGACCCTGATCGAGGGACCCGGCCTGAAAATCGTCCAGCGCGACTAACTGCTCCTTTCCTGCTTCATGTTTGCTCCCCTCCATCTCATTTTGCCTGCCCCTGAATCCGGTTGGGAGGTATGGACCTGCGCTCCGGGCGGAGCCATCAAGGGCGGGTTGTTTGAGGATCCGGCCACCGCCGCGGCATCCGTTAAAAAGGCCATTGTCGCCTTGCCGGCCCGCTGGTGCCGCACGCTCGCTTTTTCCGTGCCTCCGGCCGATGCCAAGCTGGCGCGCGCCCTCGCCTTCACCCAATTGGAAAAACGGGGCCTCACCTCCGGCACGATGGATCAGACATCGTTTTCCTGTCAGATTCGCCCCGGCACCAACGAGGGGAATCTGATGGTGGTGGATGTGCTTACTCCCGCTGCCCTGACCGCTCTGGCGGCCGTCAAATCCCATGGCGTGGTCCCCGCCGCGAAGCTCTATGCCATGCCGGACCACCGCGTGGTCATCCTGCGGGAGGGGGGGCGCACCATCCTGCACGCCGGACTGGACGGCCAACCGGCCCATGTCCAGGGGTTGACGGCCAACAGCGCCGACCCGGAGGCCCTGGCGTCAGAAATCTCCCTGACACTCATGACCCTCCGCCAGCAAGGCCTGCTCGGCACCATCACCGGCATCGACTGGGGTGCACCCCTCACTGAATCCGGCCGCCAGCAGGTGGAATCCATCGTCGGACTGCCCGTGGAAATCAAAGCGCGGCCCGCTCCGGTTTTCCGGGCCCTTGATCCCGGCCTGCAGCCCGCCGAGGTGCGCGCCGACCGTCAACGCCGCCGGGCGCGCCTGCTGCGCGGGGCCGCCATCGCCGCGGTTCCCCTCGCGGGTTTGTTTTGGTGGCAGCAGCAGCAGGGACGGCTGCTGGCACTGGAGGCGGAAGCCGACCGTCTTAGCGAGGCCGTCGCCGCATCGTCCGGAGCCACCGCCGAAGCCCGGGCCGGCACCGAACTGATGCGGGGCACCCAGCAGCGCTGGCAGGCACTGCGCATGGCGCTCGAGCCCAAGCGTTACCCGCTGATCCACCTCAATCATCTGACGCGCTGCCTTGGCGATGACAGCATCGTGCTGACCCGTTTTGAAACGCGCGGGCCCGACGTTTCCGTGAGTGGCACCGCGCAATCCGCCGGCGGGGCCTATCACTATTTCACCACCGTCACTGCAGACCAGGACTTGAAGATCTGCGCCTGGAGCATGGCCGAACCCAACCTGGCAAATGACGGCACCGCCAAGTTTGAACTCAAAGGAAAGATGCGATGATCCGCCCCCTCACCCGTTCCGAAAAATCCCTCTTCACCCTCTGCGGCCTGGCCCTCGCGGTCGTTGGGGCCGGCGCGGTGGTGCGCGATCACCGGGCCCGCACCACCGCCGCCCGCGACCGCATCGCCTCGCTCGAGCCCCAATTGGATGCCGCCGTGGCCGCGGCCGCCGACGCTCCCTTCTGGCAGGAACGGAAGACCTGGCTGGACGCCACCATGCCACGGCTCAACAATCCGGGCGAAAACCACAGCACCTTTCTGGAGCAGTTGCTTACGGCGGCAAAGGAACGCGGCCTCAATGCCGAATCTCCTGTCCTGCTGAAACCCGAGGCCACCCCCCAGGGCACCGACCTGTCTGTGTCGCTTCAGATCACCGGACCGGACAGTGCCCTGCTCCGCTGGCTCGCCGGCCTGCAGTCCCCCGAAAAAATGCAGATTGTGAAGTATCTGCAGATCATTCCCCGGTCCTCCCAGCCACCCCGGCTTTCCGCCACCGTCACCGTCGCCCGGCTTCACCAGCCCTGACATTTCTTTTCTCCTGCCCTCCTGCCAGCCCTCATTCAATTCCGGCCCGGATCCTGACATTACTTCACGAATCATGAAATCCCTGTTCTCCCAATCCCTGCGCACGGCGGCCCGCCTTCCGCGGCGGTTCATCCTGCCGGCCGTCCTGCCCATGGCGGGATGGGCTGCGGCCGAAGAAGGAGCCATCCCTGCACCGGTGACTGCGGCCGACTTTTCCCAACTGCTGGAACACCCCCCCTTCCGCCGCAGTCTGAGCCTGTCGGAATCCATGGTATTGTCAGGAGTGGCCGTCCTGCCCGACGGAGCGATGGTCACGGTGTGGAACCGGTCCACCCGCGAATCGTTTGTGGTGGGGAACAACCCGAATGCCCAGGGCTGGAAATTGCTGGAGTTGAGCCAGAGCACGGATCTCCGCAGCGTCACCGCTATCATTTCCGCGGCAGGGCAGGAGTTGACCATCCGCTTTGACCCGGAACGCCTCACCCCTCCCAAACTGGACAACACCTCCCGGCCCGGCTCGCGCCCCGAAGGACAAATTGTGGTGGAAGCCCTGCTGCGCAGCCTCGATCCCGAGGCCGCCAAAAGCTTCGAAGCCCTGCCTCCCTCCGGGCAGGAAACCTTCCGGAAATCCTTCGCGGAGTTTCTCGAAACCTACCCGGCTTCCGCAGATGGCGACCGCCGCACCTTCGTCCAAAGATCCCTCGCCGAAGCCACCGTTCCTGCGCCCGCCGCTGAAAGCCCCCCGGCCCCGGAGAACCCGACGGCGCCCACCGCCCCGGGGCCTCCCGAGAAACCCTGAC
>JAYUWQ010000921.1:0-2854 GCA_043753485.1 bacterium | reverse complement strand
GAACTCCCGTCCTGATCCTGATCTTTATTCCGGCCCGCCGCCCGGCTCCGGTTTTCAGCCGGTCCCGAAGCGCAGCCCTTTTTTCAACAGGCTCCTAGGTGCGGGAGTGGCCCCGGTGGAATGATGGGTGCCCTGCCGCCGCCCCCGCGGCCTCCGCCAGCCGGTCCGCCGGTTTCGCCTGCCCACTGAGGATCTCCTGCTTCAGCTGGAAAGCCGTCGAGTCGGAACGCGCAGGGGAAAAAGAAGGACCGCTCATTTGGTATACCGTTTGGTTCCCCTCAGAACGGCATCCCCTCCCCGCCCCTTTAAGAACAAGGAAAAGCCTGCGGTGCCTTGGCCGCCTTCCCGCCGCAGCAGCAGGTTCACCCCTTCATAACTGAAGCCGATCCAGCTTGGCGGGCCAGTCGGGAGCTGAACCTCTTGATTGCTGCGCATCGGCCCTGGCAGCAGCAGGAAAATCGATAAGTTCAGACGGAGGCACATCAATTTGGACCATGGAACCTGCCCCCTGCTCCAAAGTGGCAGAAACCGCCGGTGGTGGAAAAACTATTCAAGGGTGTGGCTCTCCGACACGTGTGAAACAATACCCTCTTCCACATGAAGAAGCCATTCATAGTGGCCGGAGCCTGTATCAAAAGCATAAATGAGTCGGTTGTTTTCCGTCCGGCTCGGTTTCCCCATTAATGTTTCGACATCCTCCACCTTTCTTCCCACAGGATTCCACTTGTCCAGAATTAAATACATGGCCGCTATCGTTTCACCTGTATCCAGATTATTCGCACTGACGAAACCGCGTTGAATCAGGCTCCTTGCCTTGGGCGGAATAACAAAGGCTTCCCGCCCCCCGCTTTCTTCATTTCTTGCGGGATCGACGGTCGGGGGAAGCTCGGCAGTTGATGCTGAATTGGCAGGTTCAGCGGCCATGGGTTTCCCGGATGTGGTTGCGGGCTTGGGGGAGCATCCCGTCCAAATACTGAACAGTGAGGCCGTCAGTAGCCCCCAGCCGAGCACACCGTGAAGCAAAATGTACCGTGTCTTCCCAGGATCAACGGTTGTGGCGGGACGGACGTTTATTTTCATGGTGGCATTTTTGCCGGACTCCCGGGCGTTGCCTATCGCCGGGGCGGGGGTAAGCGTGGAGACGGGATGGCGGCACAGGACATTGGACTGTTCCCAGCATAGAGTTTACTGGCTGAGGAAATCAAATTCCTCCTGGGTGATCGTAAAGTGATCGATGCTAAAATCAGACTCCTTGGAAATCATGTAGTCGATGGCCGAGTGGTCGTTGGTCTCATCGTAAGCACGTTTCATGAACTCAATGCCGAGTCGCAAATATCCTTGTCGATTCGCCAGCACAGCAGTTTCGCCAAAGGAGCGGAAAGAAGCTGTCGCACCTTCTTTCGAAACGGCAGAGTCCAGTTTGCGGATAAGTTCCTTGATTTCAGTATCGTTCATGGCGCGATTGCGATTTGGGGAGAAGTTCCGGATCAGGCGACGGCAGCCGGAAGAGTCGATGAAACGACAGATTTTACGAGCCATTGCCTGCATTCATTTTGCTCGCCCTCGCGTGACCGTGTGTCGTGTTCATGATCGGAGCTGAAAGCTCCCTAGCTCCAGGGAATGCTGGTCGGGGAGGATGGACTCCAGAGTGAAGGAAGTGACCTCAAGTGTCACGGGGAAAGTGATCTGATAATCACAAATATCGTCGTGAATAGTCCGTGGCAACGGAGGTCTGGCAATGGTGATGTGATGAGTATTGGAACGTCTGGTGGCCAAGAGTGAACTCAATGGACCTCCATGGAGTTTCCGTGTGAGTTCGGCGAGTGGCTCCGAATGCCCCACGGGCAGCCAGAGGTAGCCGTCCTCGCTACGAACCGGCGGGTGGATCGTCACAGAAAACGGGCGACCACCACCGGAGACTTGTTGGCAGTGTCGAACCAACTCAGTGTCACTCAGAGGAAGATCGAACGGAAACACCAAAGTGATGTGCGCTCTGATGTGCTCGTAAAGGCAATCAAACCGCTGTCGAATGGCCTCTACCCAAAGTGACTGGCTGGTGTCTGGAATAACATGGATGGCCCTCTTCATGGTGGCAGGATGCTCCGTTTCTTGAGCGAGCGTCGAGTTCCTATGCCTGACCGGGGCGAGGCTTCGACTGCGGGTTGAGGTTGTAGCGGTCATGACGGCTGGAACAAACGGCAGGTCAGGCGTTAGTAGTGACGCCTTGCTCGTCTTTTGTTGCGATCTTTTGGGTGACATACTCGCAAGCAGCAAGTGCTGCTTCTCGACCGACATCAGCAACTGGAATTGGATAGCCAATCGGGCCATTCAGAAATATGAACAGATACGTGTCGGTCAATAAACATCGATCAACTGCCGACCAGTGGAACTTACTCTCGCCGCTGGGAGCGGTGGAATGTAGGCCTGAATCATTCAAGGTCAGTTCGCACGGCCCGAAATTCTTGCTGTAGGAACCTTCGTCTATTGTCTTCTCGCAGTATCTCTCCACATTGCGGACAAATCGAGCCGGGTAGAATAGAAACCAAAAAAAACCACCGCCCAGAAAAATCAGGGTCGATGTCCATTCAAAACCAGAACGGGATGTCGAAAAAGCCCACAGAATCGCCATGAGGACGGGAAGCATAAAGCGGACTCTGGTCTGAGTGCGTCGGAAAGTAGGAGAAGCTGCATGATACTCGCGAGTGAAAGCGAGCACATCCTCTCGGCGCATTTGAAATCGCAGTGTCATTGGGAATCCACAGGCATCCCACAGGTTAGTTATAAAGAAGGGGTCCGGAGGCGATGAAATTGGGTGGCGGGGCGGGGAACCCGGGTTGAATTGGGGTTACGATGC
>JAYUWQ010000920.1:0-2858 GCA_043753485.1 bacterium | reverse complement strand
CCCCGGCCCTCCCTCGCCAAGGTTCCTGACCACCGCATCCGCCTCGCCTCTGCTTCTGAAGTCCCGATGCCGTCGCTCCCGAAGCTCCGGACCCTCTCGCACTTCCGCAATCATCCCAAAGTCCCCATTCCCGGCAGCAGTTTTTTTGAGAATGACCATCCTTGACCAATCCTAAGCATCAGGCCCAGCCCTGATTCTGCTGAATTTCTTGCAAATCATGCTGGGTCGGATATGATCGGATATATTCAGCCATATCCATTGACGTTCAACCCGTTACTAGCCATCCACCCTCCAGTCATGCCTCATCTTGAAGCGGATGTCCTGGCATAATACAGAGTTCTGCAGAAAGTATGAAGCCGTTAACTATTTCTCCGGCAGATTCCGTATTTTCCTTCATCAACGCAACGGCGGAAGCCGTGGATTCCGGATTCCGCTGGAGGACATATGACTATGAGAATCGTCCCCAATACCACTTCAGCATCTTCAACGGTGTGGGTGGAATTCCGATCTTCCTCTCGGCCTATTATGAGGCGTCCCGGAATCCACGCGCGTTGGAACTTGCCCGTGGTGCCGTCACTTGGTCAGCTCAGAATGAACCAGAACAGGATAACTTCCAACGCGGCGTGCAAATGGGCAAATTTGGGATCGCCTATGCCGCTCTCTGCCTATCCAGAGCCAGTGGCCGTGATGAATTTCCAGGACTGATCGAAGGTTTGGCGAACCACGTCCTCGGCGAAGCTCCCGGACCCATCACGGATTTCATCAGTGGAGAGGCATCCAACGGGTGGCTGCTTTTACAACTGTGGCAGAAGAAGCCCGAGGCCAAATATCTGGAAGGGGCTATCCGGTGCGCCCGCTGGCTTGAGGATCAACTCGTCACGGACGGGCTGGGAACACACTGCCTGGTGGACCCTGTCCAGAAAAGTTTTGGGACCAAACCCTACACGGGCCTCGCTCACGGCATTTCCGGAGTGGCTCATTTTTTCTCCTGTCTCTACCAGGTGACTTCCGACGCTCATTGGAAAGGGCTGGCGGTGGCGCTTCTGGAAACCTTGATCCATCACGCCCAACCTGCCCGGGGTGGAATCAACTGGAGTCCCATTCTCGGAGCGGATGAACTTTCCCGATGCCAATACAGTCATGGCGCGGCTGGCATTGGGCTTGTCTTTGCAAAGGCGGCAGGACTTCTCGGGCAACCCGACTACCTGTCGGTTGCGCTGCAGGCTGGTGAAGCCACGTATCAATACGGCGACTACCGGAAGAATCCGACTTTCTGCACGGGCCTCGCGGGGGGCGGAGAGCTTCTGGTGGAGCTCTATCGGATCACCATGAAGGAGATTTGGCTGGAACGGGCCCGGGAGTTTGCCGGGATGGCACTGGCCTACCGCTCCATCATCGACGGCCAGGATTTTTGGCCTACCGATGCTGCTGATTGCTTTTCAGCCGACTTCACTTACGGAGCGTCTGGAGTTGGCTATTTTTTCCTTCGAGTGGCGAATTCATTTCAATTCCAGCCCCCACTGATCTGAGCATGGAATCGGGTGAGCTGCCCAACAGCCGAACAAGCCCGTCGAGCCTAACGCCTGACCTGCTGCTGAGTTTAAACCGCCATGTCCATTCATTCATTACTCCAGATGTCGGAGCGCGCCCCCGAACTCCTGAAGGGCGCAACTTATCCGGTGTGGGGCGACGCGGTCCATGGCGACGCCGCTTGCTCGTTGAGAGGACGAGCCATGGGGATCACCTGCGGGATTTGGCCTCAGTGAGCGGCGTCCCGTGGTGACCCCCTATCGGGTGCCGTTATGGCACCCGCACCGCCAGCCGGAGGAAGCGCTGTGGCTGGGAGCCGCGGGTGATGGTGTCAGTGACCCTTACGGTTTGAAACAAACCATCCTCGGAAACAATCGTTTCGGCCAACTCTCCCGCAGCCGGAGTTCTGAACGTGGAAAGGTCATTGGAAACCTCCACCCCGTAAATGATACCCGCGCCGGACGTGCGGCGGGTGTAGGTCAGCACGAGCCGGTCATTTTCCACGCTTACGATCGGGGCTGTTTCCAAGTCCGCAACAAAGGCATCCATGTTGAGAGCGAACTCGAGGAAATTGCTCCTCCCGTCCCCGTCAAAGTCTCCTGTCAGTATCCCGAGCTGCGGATTTTGCGCCAGCCATTCAGCGGGAGTCAGCACCGGATTGGCTGCACTCAGGGTGCCGGGAGACCCTCCGGTCTGCCCACTGGGGGCCCATGCAGCCGGGACATCGTAGTCCGGCGCGCGGAGGTCGGAAAGCACCAACGTGAACCCACCGCCATCGGTGGAGGGAGCCCAGGAGTCCAGGTAGGTCATGGAGAAGATCACCTCGTTGGAACTGGAGATAAGGGTCAATGTTTCCGAGCTATTGGCGAGATCTCCACTCCAAGGCCCGCTCACTGCCAATGACGCTCCGTATCTTGCAGCAAACGCCTGGGGATTGGACGCGAGCACGATGCTTTCCCCTGCGCCCAATGATCTGCTGGCGGCCTCGTTGAAGTCAAACCCGATTCCTGAAGTGAACGAGGCTCCATCAAGACTCACGGCATGATTGGAGATATTGGTTAGCTCGAGAAACTCGAAGTCTTTTCCCGTCCAAGCCGGATTGATGGTGAGTTCTGCCGGGGTGGGGTTGGTGGGGTGGTAGTTGATCTCGGAGACAACCACTTCGCCGGGCGCGGCCGGGGAATCGATGGAATAGAACAGCTCCGTCAACCCGCTCCACTTGCTGACCAGAGGCGGATTATTGCTGGTCTGGGAGGTCAGCGCGGTGAAGGCAGGGTTGTAGACACGCGCCCGGATGCGGGTATTGGCTGCAATGGTGATGGGAGCAG
>JAYUWQ010000919.1:0-2860 GCA_043753485.1 bacterium | reverse complement strand
CGCGGTCGGCGAGGAATTCCCGGTAGGACGTGCTGCCGGGACGGGCAGCGGATTCCGTTTCGTTGAGGAGTTCAGCAGGCATGGGAGGGAGAAGGATCGGGAAACCAAAAGGGCCACCCGCGGGGATTGGGGCGGCAACGGGCCAAGGTTGGGGTGCGCGATTTTTTAAGCCACTTCCATGGCGCGCAGCAAGAGATTATGGACCTCGTAGTTCCAAAGATAGGGGGAAAACAGGTGGCTGCCCGGGCCGAGGGCGCAGAATTCCACCAATTCACTGGTGTGGTTGGCACTGGTCCAGCCCACTCCGGTATACTGTTTGAAAGCATCGGAAGTGGCGGGCAATTTGAGGCCTTGCAGCGACTTGATTTGATCCCCGGTGAAAGTCAGACCGGAGTATTGTTTCAGGGCTTCCCCGAGCTTGGGGCCGCTCAGTCCATCCACCCCATTTTGTTTCATCCATTCGGTGGAGCGGGTGAATTCCTTCAGGCGCAGGAAAAAGGGGGTACTGGCGTTGTAGAGGCCGGGCGCAAAACCCTGGTTGGCATTGGCGCTGACGCCATTCATCTGGATCCCGCCGCAGCCGTGGTCGGTGGTGATGACCAGCAGGGTGTCAGGATTTTTGGCAATGAATTCCAGCACCACCCCCACGGTATCGTCAAAAGCGAGCTGGTCGTGGATGCTGGCCGCCGCGTCGTTGGCGTGGCCGGCGTGGTCGATGCGCGCTCCTTCCACCATCAGGAAAAATCCGTCGCTGGCGTGCTGGAGCCGGTCCAGCGCGCTGCGGGCCATTTCTGCCAGGGAGGGCAGGGTATCCGCGAGGCCGGGGACGTTTTTACGGTCGATGTCAAAGGCGTGGTATCCGTCCGAGAAGAGGCCGAGCAGCGGCTTGAAGGAGGAGTGGTCCAGTTTGGTCAGGGCACCGCGGCTGTCCACCACCTCGTAACCGGCAGCGGTGAATTTCCCGCGGAGCTCCGGACTGAAGAATTTTTGCCCCCCGCCGAGCAGCACATCCACCCGGCGGTCCAGGTATTGCTGGGCGATTTCGTTTTCTTCCCCGCGGCTGTTCACATTGGCGGCAAATCCGGCCGGCGTGGCGTGGGTGATGGTTGCGGTGCTGACCAGACCGGTGCGGATCCCTTGCTTTTGCAGCTTGTCCTGCAGCGGGGTGAGGAGTTTCCCGTCCGGGGTGACGTTGATCGTGCCGTTGTTGATCCGCTGACCGCCGCCCCAGGCGGAGGCCGCCGCGGCCGAGTCCGTCACAATGCTGTTGGCGGAATAAGTTTCGGCGAGGCAGCGCACCACGGCGCGCTCGCGGTAGAGCTGCAGCCAGTGGCTTTTCTTTTCTTCAACCATGCCCCGGTAGAGTTTGGCCAGCGAAAGGGCGCCCATATTCATCCCGTCGCTCACCATAAAAATCACGTTTTTCGCGCGGCCTTTGTTTTCGGCAGCCTTGCGGGTGACGGTCTGGCTCAAGGCAGGTTCAGCTCCAAAAACGGCGCTGGTCAGCAGGGAGGCGCGGAGGAAATCGCGCCGGGAAGTGGTGGTGGTGCGGGACATGCGGGGGTAAGGGGGGATTGATTTTAAATACGTCTATGGGACAGGGGCGCGCAAGTCCCTCCGCGTGACACCCCTATTACGCATCCGGAACAAAAAAGTTCTCGGCGGCGGGCTGATAAATCCCGGACAGAACCGCCTAACTCCAACATCTTGTTTCCGGGCCTTTCTCCAGGCCCGAAATCCCCCGCCATCCATAAACAACCAGAACATGACTCCACTCCCGGATAAATTGTTGGCCGAATTCATCGGCACCTTCTGGCTCGTTTTCGACGGCTGCGGCAGTGCCGTGCTGGCAGCCGCTTTTCCTGAAGTCGGTATCGGCCTGCACGGGGTTTCGCTGGCCTTCGGTCTGACGGTGCTCACCATGGCTTATGCCATCGGCCACTTCTCCGGCTGTCACGTGAACCCTGCAGTCTCGCTTGGTCTCTGCGCCGCCGGACGTTTTTCCAGCAAGGAACTGGGACCTTACATCGTTGCTTAGGTGCGGGGAGGCATCGCCGTGGCCGTCTTTACCGGGGGCGATTTCCCAGCTCTGGCTTTTCTGGGTAGCCCCCATGGCCGGGGCCGTGATTGGCGCGCTGGCTTATAAAGGCGTCACCTGCAAGCAGACCAACTCCTGAACTTCCAAATTACCATCTGCCGCAGGAATCATGACGACTCCTGCGGCTTTTTGTTGGCTTGGCCCCATTCCGGGAGAGCCCAAACGGGGCCTTAAATCGCCTTCTTTTTCGCCGTTTTTTCCCGGGCCTCGCAGTCGCGCAGGATGAGATCGCCCTTCGCAGTATCGCCCGCCGCCTTGTAGCAGGCGGCCACGGCCCGCCAGGCGGAGTTCTGGCTGGTGACATCGAACCAATCGCCTTTGCCGCGTCCGATGGACCGGCGGCAGGCGGATTCCAGTTCCCGGCATACTTTCGCCGCGAGCGCGGGGTCCGCCTGACAATACGAGAAATAATCCTTGGTGAGCGCCTTGAAGGTGGCCGCGTCGTCACCGTGTTCGGCCAGGGCACGCCGGTAGAGGCTGCGGATGCCCTCCGCGTCCTGCTTGGTCTGGAAAATATCCGCCTGGCGCCGCAGTCCGGTGGTGAGCCGGCCGAGGTCGGCCGCCATGCCTGCGTCCGGGCCGGCGGTGTCCCCTACTTTGCGGGCTTCGCGCCGCAAGTCCTTCATCACGGTGGTGCTGTCGCGCCGGGCGAAGACAAATTTTTCCTCAGCCTCGTTGGCCGTGGCCATCAGTGCGGCAGCATCCCGGAAGTCTTTGCGGAGGTCGCGGAGCAGGGTCGTCCATTCCTCCACGGGGGCAGTG
>JAYUWQ010000918.1:0-7242 GCA_043753485.1 bacterium | reverse complement strand
GCGAACTGCCCATCCGCGCCGTGAAACCCAGCGCCGACCAACGCACCCTCACCCTCGAAATCCCCGACCTCGCGCCGACCCATTGCTACGAGTTGAAAGTCGGCGACCGCGTGCTGCACGGCACCATTCATCAGCTTGAATGAGCACCACACTTTTAACATGAAATCACTCGCCTGCCTAACATTCATCATCGCCATGTCCACCGTCTCCGCCGCTCCGTTCACCGAAAAAAAGCCTGTGACCGACGAATATCACGGGGTGCGCGTGGTGGACGAATACCGCTGGTTGGAGGACACGGGTTCGCCTGCGGTGAAGGCGTGGACGGAGGCGCAGAACCGGCACTCGCGGGCATGGCTCGATGCCCGGTCTGAGCGCACGGGCATCGAAGCAAAGCTCACTGAACTCTACGCTAAGGACACGCCTTCGCACGGCGGGCTTGTCGCGCGTCCGGGGCGGGTTTTTGCGCTGAAATTCCAGCCACCGAAGCAGCAAAGGCTGCTCGTCACGCTGGCCTCGCCGGATGATTCAGCGTCGGAAAAAGTTGTGCTCGACCCTAATGAACTTGAACCCAGGGGACAGGTGGCCATGGATTGGTTTGTGCCGTCGCCCGATGGGAAACTCATTGCCGTGTGTCTCTCCGAGAACGGCAGCGAGGAAGGGACGCTCCATTTCTACCACACGGAAACCGGCGGGCATCTGCCGGATCGGATCGCCCGCGTGCAATATCCCACGGGTGGGGGAAGTGCGGCATGGACGGCGGATGGCAGCGGCGTTTATTACACCCGATATCCGCACAAGGGCGAGAAGCCGGAGGCGGACTTGAACTTCTACCAACAGGTCTATTTTCACAAACTGGGCACGCCCGCCACGGCGGATGAATATTCCATCGGGCGTAAGTTTCCGCGCATCGCGGAGATTCAACTGGAAGCTTCGCACGATGGACGGCTGCTGATCGCGACGGTGGCGAATGGAGATGGCGGCGAGTTCGCCCACTACCTCCGCGGGACAACGGGAGGGGCGGCTTGGCGGCAACTCACGCGGAACGAGGACGGCGTGAAGGAAATCGCATTCAGCCACGACAGCGCCGCGCTTTATCTCCGCTCGGTAAAGGACGCACCGCGTGGAAAAGTGCTGCGGATTTCTGCGACCAGCACGCTGGGCGAGGCGGAGGTGGTCGTGCCCCAGGGCGAGGCGGTCATTGAGAGCATCACTCCAACCGCGGAGTACCTTTTCGTGATCGATCTCCTCGGCGGGCCGTCGCGGGTGCGGCAGTTCACGCTTGATGGAAAAGACCCGCGCATCCTGCCGTTGCCGGAAGCGTCGGGCGTCAGCGGGCTCATGGATTTAGGCGGCCGCATCGTGTTCCGCCAGACGAGCTTCGTCGCGCCGTCCGCTTGGATGACGTACGCGCCAGCGAACGGCGCGCCAAAAAAATCCGCACTCTTCAATACCTCGCCCGTGGACTTCAGCGACATCGAGGCCGTCCGGGAATTCGCTGTGAGCAAGGACGGCACGCGCGTCCCGGTGAACATCCTGCAGCGCAAAGGCACGAAACTCGATGGCAACAACCCCGCGCTGCTCTACGCCTACGGCGGCTACGGCCACAGCATGAGGCCGTCCTTCGATTTCGAGAATCGCCTGTGGTTTGACCGGGGCGGAATCTACGTCGTCGCCAACATCCGCGGCGGCGGCGAATTCGGCGAAGAGTGGCACCTCGCGGGAAACCTCACGAAGAAGCAAAACGTGTTCGACGACTTCGCGGCTTGCGCGCAACACCTGATCGGGCGCGGCTACACGCGGTCCGGAAAACTCGCCGTCGAAGGCGGCAGCAACGGCGGCCTGCTCATGGGCGCATTCCTCACGCAACATCCGACGCTTGCGCGCGCCGTCGTTGCCCACGTCGGTCTCTACGACATGCTCCGCGTCGAACTCGATCCGAACGGCGCATTCAATGTCACCGAATTCGGCACCGTGAAAGACCCCCCGCAGTTCCGCGCGCTGCACGCCTATTCGCCCTATCACAACGTGAAGGACGGCACCTCGTATCCCGCCGTCTTCTTCCTTGCTGGCGAAACCGACGGCCGGGTGAACCCTGCCCACTCACGGAGAATGACCGCCCGCCTGCAAGCCGCCACTGCATCAGAAAACCCTATCCTCGTCCGGCTCAGCTCATCATCCGGCCATGGAATGGGCACGGGCCTCACCGAAAAAATCGCGCAGCAAGCGGATGTCTTCGTATTCCTTTTCGACCAGCTGGGAATGTAAATCCCTTCCCCTTCCTTCATGAAACACATCCTCACATTCCTTGCTGCACTATGGCTGGCTCCAGCAGCTCCCGGTGCCGAAACTACGAAGGCTGATAATGACACCAAAACGTGGCGCGTCTTTATCTTCGCAGGCCAGTCGAACATGGTCGGCTCGGACTCAAAAGTGAAGGACATCAATCGGTTTCCTCCGTTCGCCGGTTTGGACAAGGCTCAAGACAAGATTCTGTTTTCCTACAATATCGGGCGTGAGGAAAAGCTGACCTCCAAGGGGTGGGTCACCCTGCAGCCGGTGGACGATATCGTGGGCCCGGAACTCAGCTTTGCCCGACGGGTTTCGCAAGGAACCAAGGCACCCATCGCCATCATCAAGTGCGCCGCCGGTGGCACAACTTTGGGAGCTGATTGGAATCCCGACGCCCCCAGTGGCTTCAAGCTCTACCCGCTGGCATTGCAGTTGATTCAATCATCCCTGGCTGAACTGGACCGGAAGAGAGTTCCTTACAGGATCGAAGGCTTCATGTGGCATCAGGGCGAGAACGATATGTTCGACGACAGGTTCAGGCCGGACTACGGCAAGAACCTGAAGAACTTCCTCGCAAGCTGGCGGCGTGACCTCAAGACGCCCGGCCTGAAATTCTATATTGGTGAGCTTTGCACCAAGACGATTTGGGGCATGGACAACCGTGCGAATATGGATGCCATCCGGGCGGGGCAGAAGGCCGTCACCGAAACGGATGCGCTGGCGGAATACATCCCCACCTCGCACGATGCGGTGGAGATCGGGGGAGGGGAGGGATTGCATTATCACTACGGAACTCTGGGGCAACTGCAGCACGGCGTGAACTACGCTGACGCTTATCTGCGAACGATTGGAAAAAAGCCATCCACGGACCGGCCGCTCCAGGTTTGGCCGTACGGGAAAGGAAGCCCGGTCAAACTCTTCATCCTCGCCGGACACCGCAATATGGAGGGGGAACGGGCGTTTACCCAGGAACTGAAAACCCTGAAGGGTCAGGAGATGCTGGCGGAAGACAATGGCAGAATTGCTTTCAAATACAGCCTCGGGGGCGGTTACAAAATCTCGAATGGCTGGGAGCCACTCGGCCCCGCCGGATCCTACGGAACGTTCGGTCCCGAACTCAGCTTCGGAAGGACGCTGCAAGGCAAAGTTCCCGGCAATATAGCCATCGCCAAATTCACGCACAGCGGTTCGCAGATGAACGATTGGACTCCACAGGGAACCGACGCGAAAGACCGGAACCTCTACCCGCAGTTTATCGCGTTCATTCAGGAATCCATCAGGGAGCTTCAAGCCAAGGGTCATCAAGTGGAATTGGCCGGTATCGTGTATCATGCCGGGGAGAACGACCTGGCTTTTGGGCCCTACCGGAGCGAAGCAGCCAAATGGTTGCAATCCACGGTCGCGAAGAGCCGTCTGGATCTGGCACTTCCTTCGCTGCAGTGGCACGTCAGCCAGCAACCGCCTCCCGATGAGAAGGGACTCAACGCCTCGGATGTCACCGCCAATCTGGCAGCCCTCGCAGCCGCAGACCCTGCCTTCATTCACCTCAAAGCCTTCAATCTACCGCCGCAGCAGGAGAAGCTGGTCATCAGCACGGCGGGCATGGTGCAATTGGGGGAATTGCTGGCCCAAAGCTACCTCGCGCACAGATGACCCGCCTGGAATTTGATGGAAGGATGGTTTCCTACCATTAAACTTACCGCTATTTTTGTCATCACTCTGATGAGGACTCTGGAACCCGTGCCCTGATCCTGACATTTATCCCGGTCCGCAAGGTCGGGAAGGGAATTTCCCGAGGCGGGGTCGCCGCAGTTCCTTCCCATCCTGCCGCTGCCAAAAACTGAATGATCGGCCAGAGCACAGGGGGAACCGCCCCCGCCAATCAACCGGGCACGAACCGCAAATCCTTCACCACCGCGGGACCAAACCGGGACTGGAGGCGCTGGAGAATCTCCCGCTTCAGGTTCCGCTCCAGGTCATAACGCACCGCCGGCTGGAGCACGGCCACCTGCAATACCCCACCACGCAGACCGGTGGGCTTGGACTGGCCAGCCAGGAAATCACCCACAATCACCGACCATTCACGGGTTACCGTTTCCTCCGCCAAACGGTCGTTCAGGCCCGCCCGTTTGAGCACCTGCTCCACCACATCACCCACTTTGCGCTCAAAGCGGCTGAGATCTGGCGCTTCATAAACACCCCGCCACTCCGCACGCATCCTGCGATACCGCAGTTGCTGTGCGGATTCCTGGGGTCGGCCTCGCGGTTCTGCCATGGTGGACTGATACGGCGCGCGGGCCATGACGCAAAACAAAAACCGCCCCGTCGCTCAGGACCGGGGCGGTTTGGGAAAAATCAGACCGGGACTATTCGTCGCCGTCGTTGCCGATCGCTTCCACCGGACAGCCCTGCATGGCCTCTTCGCACGCCGCGATCTCTTCAGGGGTTTCAGGTTGTTTGAAAACATAGGAATACCCGGCATCATCCTGCCTCGTGAAATTGGCGGGAGCAGTTTCCCGGCAGAGATCGCAATCAATGCACTGATCATCCACGTAGAACTTTCCGGACTTGTTTTCGCTGTTTTTGTTGTCTCTGTCGGCCATTTTAAATGTTTGGGGGAATTAACTTGCAAAGTAGGAAGGACTTGGGGGCATGCAATCCGTTTTTTCGCTTCCCACCCTGCTTATTTCCCTCTTGGAATACCCTGCCCCACGATTATAAAAAGCTCAGCCTGAGCCGTCGTCTTGACGATTCGTGGGGCTATCCTTCAATCCTGCACCCGCACCTAATTTTCCCGGCATGGCACAACCACCCCGCAAATCATCCTCCTCGCGCCGCTCCGAGGAGACCCCTCCTCCGGAAGATCTCTTTGCGGAGGATGCGGCAGCCTCACCAGTTGAGGAATGGACGTTGGATGAACCGGCGGCAACCGGGACCGGTCTCACCCCACGCCCCAGAGCCGGTGCCCTGCCCGCCCAGCCCATCCCGCCAGCCCTGACCGAAGGATTTGAGTCGAATCCGCAAGCCCAGACTAAAATCGACCCTTCGCCCGAAATTCCGGGAGCCGTCCCGCTTCCTGCCGCACTTGCTCCACCGGCAGCGCACGACCCCGGAGTTCCTGATCCTTTTGAAATTGACGACGAGCTGCCGGTCGTGCCACCGGTCGTCCGGGCCACCCCGCTCCCGCAGGAAATCGAGCAGGAACCGGAATTTGAAACGAGCGCCCGCCCCGGCCAGACCGAAACCCCGGAGGCACCGGATGCTGTCCCGGCCCGGCCTGATCGCTTTGGCCTGGCCACCGCAGCCGCCCTTCTGACAACCTTACTGGTGGTTTTCGGGGTGATTCTTTACGTCAACCGCCCCGCTTCCGAGCCCGCCATCTCCCGCACGCTTCCCGATCTGCCCATCACCGGCAAGGTTGTGACCCTCACCGATATCAAATCAGGATGGCGCTCCCGCCAACCAGCCGACCGGGTCAGCACCGTGGACGTGACTCTGCCCACCCCCTCCCGGCAGCAACCCGCCCTGCTGCCGGTGGTGCAGTTCAGCTGCGACCCCGCTTCGGGCAAAACCGGATTTCTGCGCTTCATCTTCTTCGACCCTGACAGAAAAATCAGCGGCGATGTCCGCGTGGTGAAGCTCTCCGATGGCAGCATCGACCCGCTCAACAGCGGCGCGGTCGTCGCTGGTCCCGGTGGCGCTCTCGTTTATGGTTCACTCGGTTTTATGGACCGCCCCGGTTTTGTGGCCTATGCCAGCAGCAGTTCTCCCCGATGGTCGGTGGAAGTCAGGGAAAGCAGCGATTACAACGCCAAGGAGGCCGGCTGGACTCTCCTGCAGACTTTTGACATCCGCAACACCGTCGATCCCTGACCTCCTGCGGCTGGTGATCCCCCGGCGGCGCTGGCCACCGTCACTCCCGGGGACGCCTCCCCCCGGATTGCAGTTCACACCTTCCCCCTATCATGTCCAACTCCGCCCCCACCCCGCTCCCTGCCGCCCCGCCCGCCGTCATCCCCACCGAAGGCTGGCATGTCCTCCATCTCTACTATCACATGGAGCGTGGACAATGGGAGCAGTATTCCCCCGAGGAGCGCGCCCATGCCAAAAAGAAATTCGCGCGCCTCGTCGCTGACATCAGGGCCACCGATAAAACCCAACTGCTGGCGTTCAGCGTGGTTTCCCCAAAAGCGGATCTCGCCTTCATGCTGCTCACCCCGGATCTCCAGCAGGCCAACGCCTTTGAGAAAAAGCTGACCAACGGTCTTGGACCCGATGTCCTCAGCCCGGTCTACAGCTATCTTTCAATGACGGAGTGGACCGATTATTTCACCACTGAGGAGGAATACACCGCCAAAATGGTGAAGGAAAAATCCATCACTCCCGGCACCCCGGAAATGGAGGCGGAACTCGTCACCTACCGCGCCCATATGGCCAAGTATCATTCCGACCGGCTCTATCCGAATCTCCCGGACTGGCCCGTCATGTGTTTCTATCCCATGAGCAAGCGGCGCGGCGAAGTGAACAACTGGTATGCCCAGCCGCATGATCAGCGGAAAACCCTCATGGCCGGCCACGCCAACACCGGCCGCAAATACTCCGGCAAAATCCGCCAGCTGATCACGGGTTCCACCGGACTGGATGAACACGAGTGGGGGGTCACCCTCTTCGCCCATAACACTTTCGACATCAAAGCCATTGTCTATGAAATGCGCTTTGACGAGGTCACCACGCGCTTCGGCGAGTTCGGCGACTTCCTCATCAGCCTGCAGCTTCCGGTGGAAGACATCTTCCGCCGCCTTGGAGTCTAATCGGAAGGCCGGAGGTTTGAGCGGGGGCTGAGTCCGGGCCCTGTTTCTGAAATCCGGTCCCCGAACCCTTTTGCCTCATGTTAAGAATCGCCGACCGCACCTTCACCTCCCGGCTTCTCGCCGGAACGGGCAAGTATCCGTC
>JAYUWQ010000917.1:0-2867 GCA_043753485.1 bacterium | reverse complement strand
GACCGGCTCCGAGATCGGCCAGCACCTGGCGGCGGATTTCCTCACGCATTTCGTTCCGCACCGCATCCGGCACATAACTGACCTTCAGCGCCTCATCCTCCTCGGCGGCTTCCGCGTCCTTTTTGGCCTTGGCCGCACTGCGGGCGGCGAGGGCTTCATTTTCGGCCTGACGGATCAGGCCTACTGCTTCCATCTGGCTGAGATAACCTTTTTGAACAAAGATTTTCAGCAGGTTGATGGTGACGTTCTGCGACATGTCCGGAGGGGCTTCCTCCGGTGCGGCCCCATTGGGGAACAGTTGGGACAGGGGCGGCGGGTCGGTCGGGCCATTGACATCATCGGCCTCTCCGGACGCCGCCGCCGGTTCCGGCGTGACGGGGGCCGGGGCGGGATTCTCCTTCAAATCGGCCGGGTCCGGGGCATCGCTGGCCGGGGCCGAGGATGGGGCCGGAACTGCGGGCGCCGCAGGAGCGGCGGGCACGGCCGGAGCCGGGCCGGTGATATCGGGCTGCGCGGAGGCGGGCGCCACCGCTAACAGCAGGGCCATGCCGGCAAGGCGGGAGGTGGGCATGACAGGGGGAAAGGAACGCATTTTCAAAACAAGGGGCGGGAGGAATGAATCACCGGGACGGACGGGCGGTGAGACGGAGATTGATCGGCATCTTCATGCCGGCAGGAGGCGGGGCCTGCAGCTGCAGACCCGTGAGGACTTCGTTTTTCAACGCAGCATCCACTGCGGGATCGCCGCTGGAGCCGCTGAGGGTGGCACGGATGACCCGGCCGGTATCGTCGGCCCAGATACGGGCCATCACCGACATGGTGGCGGACTTGGTTTTGGCATGACGGCGGATGGCAGCACTGACGCTGCTCTGCACCTGGCCAGCGTAATAACCGAATTTACTGCCAGTGCTGCCAAGCCGGCGGCCGGTGCCCTCACCGCCGCCGCCTTTGCCTTTGGAGAGGCCGAAATTGTCATTTCCCACCGGGCCGTTGGAGGTGATGGAAGGAGCGGGATCGGAGGGCGCGTCATCCGGCGGGGGTTCATCCACCGGCGCGGTTTCCTCCTCCATCTTTTCTTCCTGCTTGGGTGGTTCCACCTTGGGAGGCGGCGGCGGGGGCGGAAGCGGCGGCGGGGCTATCGTGACATTGATGGGCACCGCGACTTTCCGGACTGGGCTGGAGACCGACGGCTTGGAGGGGCCCGAGAATGCGTAAATGGCCCCGGCGATGGCTAGAGTGGCCAGACCCAGCACCACCCGGTGGCGGCGGAGGAATCCCGGTTCGTCCTCTTCGTCCTCCTCATCGCGGGGGGGAGGCGGCGGACGCTTTGCCGGGGCCGGGCGGACGGCCGGCATCGGAGCGGGCACGGCGGCCATTTTGGGCGGCGTCTCGGATTTTTCCAGGAGTTCGGTACTCATAGTAGCGGGTGGTTATGGAGTTATTTGGGGGGAGCGGCGACGATGCCCACGGGTTCGGTGAAATTGAGGCGGTTCACCACATCGAGGGCTTCCATGATGCTTTGAAACTGGGTGGCGCCGTCGCCGCGGATGATGATAGGGGTCTCCTTCTTCAAGGCCGCGAGTTTGGTCTCGAGCTCGGCCAGTCCCACCGGGATGGTGTTCAGCGCGAACTTGCCCTCGCTGTTGACGGTGATGGCCTGCATCTTCGGCTGATCCAGTTTTTTCACCGCGGCGGCACTGGCCTTGGGCAATTTTACTTTCACCCCCTGCACCCCTGCCGTGGTCATGATGATGAAGATCAGCAGCAGCACCAGGTAGAGATCCACCATGGGGGTGACGTTGATGTCGTCGAATGATTTGTCGTCTCCAACCTGCATACTGTTAGTCCTTGGAAGGGTAGGCCTCGGCGATGCGGGCGATGAATTCCTCGATGAAAGTGTTCATGGACAGGACGGCGTCCTTGATCCGCGAGGCGAGGTAGCTGTAGGCAAACAGTGCGGGAATGGCGACAGCCAGGCCGGCCACGGTGGCGAGCAGCGCTCCGGCGATCCCCGGGGCAATGGAATTGATGTCCACCTCACCGCTCTTGGCGATGACCGCGAAGGTGATCATCACCCCGATGACCGTTCCCAGCAGTCCAAGGTAGGGACCTCCAGCGATGCCGATTGTCAGGAAGACCAGCTTGCTTTGCAGCTTTTGCGTCTCCCGGGTGGCGCCCCCGTCGAGCAACGCACGGATGGAACTGATGGAGCGTTCCGACAGTCCATCGAAGGCCCCCTTGGCGTTGGTGATACGGTGCTGGATTTCCTGGGAGCCGAGATGATAGAGCTGGAAGAGCGGGGATTCACGCATGGCCTTCTGTTCCTTCCGGCTGGTGCTGCCACCCATGCTTTTCACACTGTCCTCATCCGCATGATCCAGAGCGGTGATATCCGTGGAGATGTTTTCCCATTGTTTGAGGAAGACCCGGGAGGATTTGTCGATCTTGATGAGGTAGATGAGTTTGCCGATGGCCACGATCCAGCCAATCACAGCGAGGGCCGCGCACATCCAGATCACCACCCAGCCGTCGAAGGTCAGGGATTTCGAGATGTCCTTGATGAGGTTCAAGTGTTCGCTGATCTCGCTGTGCTCCACCGCCGCGGAGGCTTCCTCTGGCCCGGTGACCTGCAGCTTGGCGGCCTCGGCGCTGCTGCCCTGATTGACGGCGGCAAACTTGATGGCTCCCGGGGAGCGGGCGATCCTGGAAACTATCAATTCATCCAATTCCCCGGCGTAACCCGTGTCCGCAGGACCAGGTGCCATGTCTTTGCCAATGGTGGCCAGGCCGGCGAGGGCCGGAAGCGGGGTGGCGATGGTGCCATAGGAGACTCCATCGAGAACTAACGAAACCGTGCCATTGAGGGC
>JAYUWQ010000916.1:0-2867 GCA_043753485.1 bacterium | reverse complement strand
GAAGCCGCCGCTTCGGCTTTGGCCGCCTTGTCGAGATCCTTGTAGCGTTCTTCCGTCAGGACACCTTCCGCGAAGAGACGGTTCTTCCAGAGGACAATCGGGTCGTTCTGCTGTTTGTATTGCTCGATTTCGTCGGGGTTGCGGTATTTCTTCTCATTGGCATCGGCAACACTGTGGCCAAAATGCCGGTAGGTCATCACTTCAATGACGGTGGGGCGGCTTTCGTTGTGGGCCCGGTCGATCGCAATCTTCAGCTTGGCGCGCATTTCGTAGAGATCCCACCCGTGGATGATGTCCCAGATAATGTTGTAGCCATCCGCGCGGTAGGCGAGGGAGTTCTTGAAGGCGCTGCTGCGGGACTGGCTGGTGCCCATGGAATAACCATTATTTTCGATGATGAAAATGACTGGCAGATTGAAGAGACCGGCCAGATTGAGCGACTCGTGGTAGGCCCCCTGGTTGATCGCCCCGTCCCCCATGAAACACATGCAGGAACCTTTGTGGCCCGCATATTTCAAACCGTAGGCGAGGCCCGCACCCAATGGGGTCTGGCCGCCGACGATGCCGTGGCCGCCCCAGTAGTTTTTGTCCGGCGCAAAGAAGTGCATCGATCCGCCTTTGCCTTTGGAACAGCCAGTGGCCTTGCCGAACAGTTCGGCCATACACTCATTCATGCCCATGCCGACCGCCAGGGCGTGGCCGTGGTTGCGGTAGGCGGTGATCATATGGTCGTGCTTGCCCATCAGGGAAGCGCAGCCCACCGCAATGGATTCTTGGCCATCGTAACGGTGCAGAAAACCGCCGATTTTTTGTTTGGCGGCGTATTGCTTGCCGGTTTCCTCCTCAAAGCGGCGGATGCGGACCATCTGGTCCAGCAGATGGATTTTCTCCTCCGGAGTGAGCTTCTGATTGATCGCAGCATTGGCGAAATCGGTGGGATCCACTTCGGGAGGATGTTCGAGGGCGGCAGCACTGGTCTTCATAAAATCTACAGGAAGGCGCGGTTGGAGGTTCAGAACTCGGGGAAAGGGGTTCAGGCACGGACCGGGATCGCGGCAGGATCAGGGGAACGGAGCGGACGGCAGGCCAGGACGAATGTCAGGGTAAAAAGCACATCTCCCGCCAGTTGTTTGGCGGAAAACACCCAGGTCTGCGGTGAGTATTGCGGCAGGCCGGTGGTCTGGGCCTGCAGCCAACCGGCGGGGCTGGGCGGGTAGCCTGGCACCGTAAAAAAAGAAACCGTGTTGGTCACCAAATGGAACAACACGGTTGAGAGGAGGGAGGCACCCAGAAAAACGGCGACCGGGGCTTTTTTGCCTACGGCGGCTCCGAGGGCGGAGACGACGAGGACGACTGCCGCCAGCGCGACCACATCAGCATGCCAGAGCGGGTAGCCCTGAAGGAGATTGATCACAAAATGCGGCACGACCACTGCGGCCAAACCTGCCGCGAGAGCCCAGCGGCGGGGAAAAAAGGCTGATCCGCAGAGGGCCAGCGCCATCAGCGGCGACCAGCCAGCCATCGCCTTCACGGTGTCCGATCCCGCCAGCGAAGGCGCAATGCGGAACAGAATGACGGAAAGCAACAGCAGCAGGACAGGAATCATGGATAAAAGGCAACGACTGACGCCCGGGAGCGGACGCTGAGCGTTCCGGACCTTAAAGCGAAACCGCGTCTTGTCCACCCGGATTCCCCATCGGAAATTCACCGGAAAGAGCTTGCCTTCCCCCACCGGACCCGCGCCTTGGTCATCAACACACCATAAGACCCCTCAAACGACATTGCCCCCGTATCGTCATCGGGATTCTCAAACGCCACATTCAAGGGGGTCACCTTCTCATAGGGAATGGTCTCCGCGAACGATTCCAGCTCGACTCAATTCGGCACGTAAGCCACTACCAGTGGCCTCGCCTGGAGCAGCCCCGGCAGAAGCACCATTGCCAGGGCCAGCCCAGCCATCACAATCTTGAACAGAATTTTCATGCCCTCAGGAACGAAGGACGGCCCTCAGCACTTCCATCAAACCAAGCGCCCCAACTATCCCCGGCAACTCCTCCAGTGGAACAAGGAAAGGCGCAGCACAGGGTGTCAGGTATTGAAACAGGCAACCCGTGGAGCTTGCATTCTCAAATCCGCCCCCTCATGATCGGGGCCATGCGAGTTCCTGACCTGTCTTTTTCCATTTCGTTCATGGCGGCAGCGGTATGTTTGGCGGAAAATCCCGCCCCGCGGGTGCACCGGCCCAAGAATGCCCCGCCCGCGCTGCAGATGCTGGTGCCGGGTTTCGCGGTGCGGACCTTGCCGGTGGACCTGACGAATTTGGTCAATCTGCAATACCGTCACGATGGCGTGCTGGTAGCCCTGGGCTACAATGGGAATATCTGGCTGCTCCGGGACACCAATGGCGATGGGTTGGAGGATCAGGCGGCCCTCTTCTGGGAAGGCAAAGGCAAGGTCACCGCGCCCATCGGGATGGACCTCGCCCCGCAAGGCACCCCGCACGGCAACGCCGTCTTTTTTGCCTGCAAAGGCAAGGTGATGATGGTGACCGACCGCGATGGCGATGGCCGCGCGGAAGAGGACCGGGTGTTGGCGGAAGGCTGGCCGCTGGCCCGCGCCGGAGTGGACACCGCGAGTGTTTGTTATGATGCGAAGGACGGCTCGGTTTATTTTGGCCTCGGGGTGCGCTGGTATGACAACGCCTATGAAATCGACGCCACCGGCCAAGCCCAAAACGACCTCTCCTCCGAGCGCGGCGCGATCCTGCGGATTTCGCCGGATTTCAAAACCCGCGAAAAACTCTGCACCGGGGTCCGCTGGCCCATCGGGCTGCGGTTCAATGCCAAGGGCGATCTCTTCTGCACCGA
>JAYUWQ010000915.1:0-7255 GCA_043753485.1 bacterium | reverse complement strand
AGGGCGGGAATTGTGGAGATGAAGCAGAGTCCAGCCAGTCCATTGGAGCACCGTCCTGCCTTTGGGGAGGAATGTGGGGCCACCCTGCGGCTGGCGGTGCCGTTGGTGTTCGGGCAGTTGGCGCAGATGCTGATAGGGGTGGTGGACACGGTGATGATAGGGCGGGTGGGCACCGTGCCTCTGGCGGCGGCGGCGTTTGCCAATTCCCTGCTGATGGTGCCGCTGGTTTTTGGGGTGGGGCTGCTGAGCAGTGTGTCGATGCAGACCGCGCGGGCCGGGGGCGCGGGGGACCACCGGACCGCACAGGCAACGTTGCGGAATGGGGTGGGCGTGGCGTTGGTGCTGGGGCTTCTTTGCACCATGGGGTTTGCCCTGCTCCTGCCCTGGCTGGGCGCGTTTGGTCAACCCGCGGAGGTGGTCGCGGCAACGCCGGTCTATCTATTCACCTGTGCGGTGTCGCTGGTGCCCGCGTTGGTGGGGATGGCTCTCAAGAATCAGGCAGACGCGTTGAATGCCCCATGGACGCCGTTGTGGATCCTGTTGGGCGGGGTGGGATTGAATGCCCTGCTCAATGCGGCGTGGATTCATGGCTACGCCGGCTTTCCGGCCTGGGGACTGGAAGGGGCGGGTTACGCCACCCTGGCATCGCGTCTGGCGGTCACCGCCGCCCTGTTTGTCTGGATGGGCCGCAGTGTGCGGCTGAAGGAATGGATGCCGCAACAATGGTGGTCAGGTCTGGAGTGGGCAGGATTGGGCCGGCTGCTGCGCCTGGGCCTGCCCGCCGGACTGCATCTGTTGGCAGAGGTGAGTATGTTTATGGTGGCCGCTCTCCTTGTCGGCTCGCTCGGGGTGGTGCCCCTCGCGGCCCATCAAATCACCCTGACCTGCGCTTCGGTCACCTTCATGGTGCCGCTGGGGATTTCCATGGCCATCACGGTGCGGGTGGGGGAATTGACCGGAGCCGGGCAGACGCAGCGCCGGCATGCGGTGCTGCTGGGTGGTTGGGGATTGGGCGGGCTGGCCGCCTTGGGATCGATGGCGTTGTTTTTTGGTCTGGGACGGGAAGTCGCATGGCAATTCGTCAGGGATCCAGCGGTGGTGCAACTGGCGCTGCCGCTCCTGATTGTGGCGGGATTTTTCCAGCTGGGGGATGCCACCCAGGTGATTTCGGCGGGCGCCCTGCGCGGGGTACAGGATGTCAGGATGCCGGCGCTGCTGGCCTGTGGGATTTACTGGGGGGTGGCCCTGCCGCTGTCGTGGGTGGTGGGATTTGCCATGGGCTACGGGACGTGGGGCGTCTGGATCGGGTTGGCCGCCGGACTGGGCGTGGCGGGGGTGGTGCTGGGACGGCGGGCGTGGTTGCTATTGGCGGAATGACCGGGTGGTGGCTTCGTGGCGCAGCAGCCATTGTTTGGCCGGCAAGCCACCGCCGTAACCTGTCAGGGAGCCATTGGCGCCGATTACCCGGTGGCAGGGAACGACAATGGAAACAGGGTTCCGCCCATTGGCGGTGCCGACGGCACGGACCGCCGCAGGCCGCCCCATGGCCGTGGCCTGCTGCTGGTAGGTCAGGGTGGTGCCGTAGGGGATTTGTTGGAGCGCGACCCAGGCCTCTTGCTGGAAGGCGGTGCCGGAAACATCGAGCGGGAGGTCAAAAGTCTGCCGGGTGCCGCTGAAGTATTCCTGCAGCTGCGCGGTCACGGTGGTGAAGCTGGCCGGATTTTCCTGCCATTCTGGAACAAGATCCGGACAGTGCTTTTCGCCGGCCAGCCATAGGCCGCTTAATCCTCGGGAGGTGGCGGTCAGCAGGAGTTGGCCCAGAGGGGAAGGAATGAGGCTATAATAAACAGGGGGATTCATGGAAGGACGGGGGAGCCGGGAGATTTGAAAAAACCGATGGAGCGCCAGAGGTGCATCACCGCATAACCGCGCCAGGGACGCCAAGCGGCGGAATGGGCTTCGATCTGCCGGGGCGTGAGCGGCGCGAGGGCTTTCCTCACCACGAGGTCGCCGGCAATAAAGGCATCCGGCCAGCCGAGGATGCGCATTCCAAAATAGTGCGCCGTCCACGGTCCAATCTCGGGAAGCTCCTGGAGCCGGGCGATGGTCCTTTCCGGATCAGGGGAATGAGCCAGAGTGAGATGGCCGGAATCCACCGCACGGGCGACCGCCAGCAGGGCGTTGGCGCGGGCGCTGTTGAGGCCCAGGGGGGCGAGGGAGTCCACTGATTCCCGGGCGAGGCGGTCCGGAGTGATGGTCAGGCGGTTCAGCGTGGGCCATGGAGTGAGGATGGAATCCCCGAACGCCTGCACCACCCGGCCCATCACGGTGGTGGCGGCGGCGACCGAAACCTGTTGGCCAATGATGGTGCGCACGGCGGTTTCAAAAGGATCCATGGCGCCCGGCAGGCGGAGGCCCGGGGTTTCCTGCACCGAGGCTGCCAGCAGTGGATCGCCACCCAGCACCCCGGCCACGGCGTGCGGCGAGGCATCAAGGTCAAAACAGCGGCGCACCGCGGCGAGGACCTCCGGAAGGGCGGAGGCAAGACTGCTGGAAACGGTGATCCTGACATGATTGCTGCCTTCGCTGGGTTCCACGCTGAGCCATCCGGAACAATCCCGGCAACGCAGAGTCCGGGCATAGCGGGTGGGCGTAATCACCTCCACCCCGGGAATGGACCGGCCTTGGAAGTATTGCAGCAATTCCGCCCAGGCCAAGGGAGGCCGGTAGCCCAGGGTGAGGGTGAGTTGATCAGTGAGGGGCGGTGCCGCAGGGGAGGTCGATCCGCGCCGGAAGGCTGAGGGTGGCAGGCCGTAGTGGGATTTGAACAGGGCATTGCACCGGCGCAGGCTGCGGAAGCCACTGGCCAAGGCGACCTCGCCGATGGGCAGCCTGGTTTCCGCGAGGAGGCGTTTGGCCATAAGCAGCCGTTGGGTCTGGGCGAGGGCCACGGGCGTGACCCCAAGATGCCCGCCGATCACCCGCCGCAGGTGACGGCTGCTTACGCCCAGCTCACCGGCGAGCGCTTCCAGGCTTTCCCCATCGCGCAGTGCCCCGGCTTCAATGGCCCGCACCGCGACGGTGGCCAAGGTCCCGGTGGCATCGACCGGCGCATAACCCGGAGCCTGCTCGGGCCGGCAAAGGCGGCAGGGACGGAAACCGGCGTGTTCGGCTGCCGCCGCATGAAGGAAGAAACGGCAGTTTTCCGGATTCGGACGGCGGGCCCGGCAGATGGGCCTGCAATAAATTTTGGTGGAGGTGACCCCGAGGTAAAAGACCCCATCAAACCGGGCATCGCGGGTGGCGAGGGCACGATGGCAGGTGGCGGCATCCAGCAGGGTCATGCCCATGTTTAGCACGGGACTGGAGGAATGCTGGCCGTTTTCGGACCAGGAAACCGGGGACCGCTTTTTCTCCTGAGAAGGCGGATTACTTAAGACAAGTTAAATAACAAATTGTTTCAAACCCCATTGCACAAGTGGGTCCCCGGCTTGAGAGGAATGACGTCTGATGCATCCGGGACTGCTATCCCGCCAGTGCACCGGAGCGGACCGGACACCACCCGAACCATCACATCGGCACTATGAATTTGAGGGATCAGTTGAAGGAAATTCTTCCGGAAATTCTGCCATCGAATCCCGCCGAGCCTATCAAGGGCACGGAGCTGATCCGCTTGGTCAAGTTCAGCCTGAAACAGGAATACAGTGACGCCACGCTGCGGTATCACTTTTCCATCATGTGTTGTGATCCGGGCAGTCCGATCGCGAAGGTGGAGCAAGGGCAGGGGTATTACCTGCGGCGGGTGGCCGCGGGACTTTCGGCGGGGGGGCCGGCCACGCTGGCTCAGGCAAAGCTGGGACTGCTCTTTGAAACCACCCCCGAACTGGTGGACCGGGCCCTGGCCCGGGCTCTGAAATTCCGGGCCATCTTTGAGCGCGATACTGAATTGGCCGGCCGGTTTCCGTTTACGTTTGAGTCCTCGTTTGCCCCTGGGGCGCCTTACGAAAATCTCTGGAAGTGCCCGGATGCGGCTGTGATCGACTGGGGCGGCGGAGAGATTTCCGACAGTGGTCTGGCACTGACCCCCAGGCTCCTTGAACTCAAGCGGGCCATGGGCGTACCCCCCTTCACCATTGCCAGCGTGAAGCTGAAAGTAGCCGTCAGCCACGACAGCTATCGCGAGGATTTTTTCCAAGCCCTGAGCCACGCCCGGTGGGGCCACATCGGCGAGCTGATGATTGCGGCCCCGATCCTGGATGAACAATTGGCCGAGGAACTGCGCCAGCTCGGCACCGAGTATGGCCTGGGGATCCAGGTCTACAATCTGGACGAGGACGATCTGGATGAACTGCCCCCCGGCTATATCATCCAGCAGATGACCCCACGGGAATTCGAAGCCGTCCTCGCCCGGATGAAACCCCAGCGTCTGACCTCGCCGAAGCCGCGTCCCCTCGAGTGGCGGATGATTGAGCAGGTGCGGGAAGGGAATGCGGAATTCCAGGAATTGTTTTCATGGGTGCAGCGCAGCCTGGAAGACGGCAAGGCTTACCGCAGGCAGGAGTTTGCTGCGCTGATGGAAGCGCCGCCGGAAAGTTAAGCTGAAAAAGGGATTGTCCTGAAAGGGTTGGGGCAATTCCGCGGTGGCACTGCCCATGGAAACGGTTCCGGTGCGGGGGTTATGATTTCTCCCCTGACCACCCTGCCGGCAACGGATCCGGCGATGATTCTGCGGTGCCGTGACCGCCAATATGCCGCGGAACTGATCGCGGTGGCCTTGCTGCATTTTGATTTCTTCACGTGGCTCAATGGCCATCCGGGAGTGGACACGGAGGAGGTGTGTGCCCACTTCGGATTTGCCCCGCGCCCGGCGGATGTGCTGCTCACGTTGTGCCGGGCTCATGAATTCCTTGCCACGGATGAAAAGGGCGGGCACCGGCTGACCCCTTTGGCCCAGGAGCATTTGGTGAAGGGTTCGCCTTGGTTTCTCGGGCCGTATTATGAACCGATCCGGGACTCTCCGGTGGTGCATGGTTATCTCCAGGTGATGCGCACTGGAAAACCGGCGAATTGGCAGGCCAAGGCAGGCGCGGAGGATTGGCATGAGTCGATGCTGCAGGAGGATTTCGCCCGGAGTTTCACCGACCTGATGAATTGCCGGGGATTCCTGTTTGGTCAGGTGCTGGCGCGGGCTCTGACGCCTCTGCTGGGGACCCGGACGCGATTGCTGGATGTCGGCGGCGGTTCCGGGATATATTCCTCCACGCTGGTGGCCGCGCATCCGCAACTCACCGCCACCGTGCTGGAACAGCCCCCGGTGGATCAAATCACCCGGCAGGAGATTGCCCGGCACGGGTTGGAGGACCGGATCCAAGTGCTGAGGGGCGACATGTTCACCTGTGCATGGCCGGCCTCGGAGGTGCTGCTCCTGTCCAATGTATTGCATGACTGGGATTTTCCCCAAGTCCGCCAGTTGTTGGAAAAATCGGCACAATCGCTGGTTCCGGGTGGCCTGCTCGTGATTCATGAAGCCTTTATCCATGACGACAAAACCGGTCCGTTGCCCGTGGCGGAATATTCGGCGCTGCTGATGAGTATCACCCAGGGTAAGTGTTATACGCCCCGGGAGTATGGCGATCTCCTGGAGGAATTGGGTTTTGCGGCCGGGCCCTATCAGGACACCGTGGCCGACCGGGGATTCATGACGGCGGTTAAACGCTGAGGCCGTCCCGTCGGTCCGGGCCTGTCCCCGTCTGGCCGCTGGATGGATGCTGGATGGATGCTGAAGGCGGCGGCGCAGGGTTCATCTTGCCTCTTGCCATCCGGCGCAGGGCGTGTTTTTCTCCATCCTCCCAAGACAAGCCGGTGTGGCGGAATGGTAGACGCGGCGGACTCAAAATCCGTTGCCCTTTAAAGGCGTGTAGGTTCGAGTCCTATCGCCGGTAGTCTTTAGGGAATCCGGTCGGATTTTGGTTGACCGGACGGCGTGAACCGAAGCATGCTGGCGGCCTATGATCCGCTGTTTCTTCCCCGTGGTAGCCCTTTTTCTGTCGCTGGCCTCTTTGCCGGCTGAAGTCACTTATAAACTCACGCCGGACTTCATCAACCCTCCTCCCGGGAAGGCAACGATCGGGGATGGCCACGGTGAGATCCGGGTCGACAGTGCCGGTCTGATTTATATCAGCGTGCAGGGACAAGCGGAGGGCGGCATCCAGGTCTATTCTCCTGAAGGCAAATATCTGAAACACCTGGCCGGCACCCCGGGCAGTCTGCATGGCTTTGTGATCCACAAAGCGGAAGACGGCGAATTCATCTATGCCGCCGTGCTGGGTGAAGGGCGGGTGCTGAAGATGACTCTGGAAGGTAAAACCGTCCTGGAAATTCCCACCTCGGCCTTCCCTGCCGAACAGTCCGCCGCGGGATTGAAGCTGACCAGTTGTGACGTGGCGCCCAATGGGGACATTTATGTGGTGGATGGGTATGGCAAGGATTGGATCTTTGTTTTTGACAAAGCCGGCAAGTTTAAATCGGTCTTCGGCGGACAGGGGGAGCCCCTTAAACTGAAAAACACCCACAAGATTTTCATCGACCCCCGGTTCTCCCCGGCCCGCATCCTCGCCTGCGACCGGGGCAATAACCGGATCCTGCATCTCGATCTCGACGGCAAGTTGATCAGCGTGGTGGCCGATCAGGATTTGCGCCGTCCGTCTTCTGTAGGTTTCCATGGCGACCTGATGTGTGTCGCGGAAATCGCGGGCCGGGTCTCGGTGTTCGACAAGGCCGGCAAACTGGTCGCCAGTCTGGGCGTGAATGACGCGGCGGGCGAGACCAACACGCCAAAGATGAAGCCTGACCAATGGCGCAGTGGCACGGTCACTTCCCCGCATGGCATCACCTTCGACAAGAGTGGCAACATTTTGGAAACCGAATGGAACAGCTACGGCCGCGTCCTCCGCTGGGCCGTTCAGTGAAGGGGACGGCGGCCGGATTGTTTTTCTGCCTCTGGGGGTGGCCAGCAGTTTTGTGGGCTCATGCGAGCGCTTTTGTATTGGCCAAATGCAGTCCGGCGGAGTCCGGCGCGGTCTTGTTGGAACTGACGGTGGACTACCGGCAGCATCCCATCCTGACTGGACAAGAGGCCGCCGTCGCGGCCTTGCGGGAAGTGCTGCAGGAGGACACCCCGCAAGGTCCGGTGCCGCTTGAAACCGTCGTCCCGGGGACGGTCTGCTTTGAAACCACCATGGACCCGGACCTCCCG
>JAYUWQ010000914.1:0-2872 GCA_043753485.1 bacterium | reverse complement strand
TTTCTCTCGGGGGCTTTGGCCTATGAGCTATGCCGCCGCAGCGGGCTGAGGGCGGCAGACCGGCTGCTGGGCCCGGAGGACCGGGAGCGGGCCGCAAGGATTTTTGGGGGCAGGATGGGCGGTTGGCTGGTGGCGCTTTCCCGCTGGATGCCCCTGCTGCCAGAAATGACGTCTTGCATGGCGGGGCTGACCGGGATGCCGCGCCGCCGGTTTTTTACCGCGCTGGCCTGCGGCTGTCTGCCGATGGGGCTGACCTTCGCCGCCATCGGGGCGACCGGAACCGACTGTCCGGGACTGGCCCTCAGTTTGAGTGTGGTGGTTCCCGGGGTGCTTTATGCCTTGGCCGCCCTGTGGCTGAAGCGGCAGTCCCCCTGACAGGCTGGCGGACCCGATTTCCCCACGGGAAAGGCTTGAAGTGCAGGGGGGACCGTGGATTTCTAGCGGGGGTGGTCAGCCGCCCGCTTCTCTCATGGAACAACCGCCCTCTTCTGGTCTGGCCCGGTGCCCGCTGCGCACCTATGCAAAACGGGAGGACGCCGAGCAGGCGCGCTCGGCTCTGGAAGATCATGATCTCAAGGCTGTGGTGGAGGAACATTTTTACAAACACCCCACGAACGGGCAGCGGGTGTCTGGAGGATGCTCGCTCATGGTGGCGGTGGCTGATGCGCCCGAAGCCGCCCGCGTCCTGCTGAAGCTGCCGCCTTCGGAGACCGCCGGGTCCGTTCGTCCGCCGGTGGACCCGCCGGTCCGGAGCCCGCTGCGGCGCAAGACCGGGCCGCGGCTGCGGCAGAAGAGCAGCTGGCCCATCATCCTGACCGCCATCTGTTGCAGCGGACTGGGCATTTATTGGGTAGTAAGGCAGGCGATCCGCGGTACGCCCGCTCCGCCGGCGCAGGAGGACAATCCGGAGAATATCTTTGTGAGGGAGGATGTGAATTGGGACGGCGTGGATGATTCGATCCGGGAATACACGCCGGGCGGCCAGTTGCTGAATGTCCAGGAGGACCGGGATTTTGACGGTAAAATGGACCTCCGCTGGATCTGGCAGCGTGCCCAGCTGATCTACCGGGACCGGGACATCGACCGTGATGGGGTGATGGATGAGCGGACCACCTTTGATGGCTACAATGAGCCATTTTATGTGGACCTGCGGCATCAGGGCAGGGGGCCGGTGATCCTGCGGCGAGTCTACCGGGAGGGCGTGCTATGGAAGATTCTGGAGGACCGGGATGCCGATACCCATTTCGACCGGATCCAGGAATTCACGCCGGAAGGGGTGATTTTCCGGGATGAGTCCCTGGAGAAGGGATCGCCGGAAAACGGGGTGCCGAAGCCGGAAGCGCTGCCCAGGGGACCCGTCAGCGAGTCGGCCCTGCCATTGTCTTCAGGGAAACCAGCGCCGCCCTGAAGGATGATATCGCTACCCCATCCCATCAATGCCGGGCGAAGAATGGATTCCTCCGGCTCCGGAAATTTGAGCGAGCCTGGCATTGCGTCCTGCGCATGGTGACCTTTTGTTTCAGTTTATCCCCGCATACCCTTTTAGACCCGCTCATGAACCAGGACGAATTTTGGAGAGGCATCTCACCGGACGCGCGCCGGCAATTGGAAATCCGCAGCTATGCCCAGGCTAACCTCGCGGAGCGGTTGGGGACGACCGGCGTGGAGGCCCGGGAAATCAGCGGGACGGGGATTCCTGCCGGGCTGGAAGAGGCGTGGATTCCGGGGGTGGTGCTTTTTCCCAGACGGGTTTTTGCCCAGCCACAGCGCGGATTTTTCGGGGAATTTGCCCGTGGGACCGAAGGGCCGCTGGCGGAGATCGGGATGTGGCCGCAGCAGTGGGCCGCCGCCCGGATGTTCGCCGGCACGGCCAAGGGATTTCATATCCACCCGCCGCATCTTCCGGAGGGAGTGGAACCGGCCGCCTGGTTCCGCCGGTTGTTTGTGGAGGAACCGCAGAACTATGGACTGCGGCCGTATGACAAGGAGCAGTGGGACGCGATGTTTTTCCTGCAGGGCATCGTGGAGATGCTGCTGGTGGACGAGCGTCCGGGGATGCCCCGGCGGGTGATGCGGTTTACCATTTATGGCGACGATCTGCCGGGCGCCAACAATGCCGGCATTGTCATCCCGGCAGGCGTGGCGCATGCCCTGCGCGGCGGGAGTTCGCAGGACGTGCTGATGGTTTATGGCACCAGCACCACTTTTGTTCCTGCCAACGAGGGCCGCCTCGCCAGCAGTGTGGAGGCTTCCCCTCTGCCGGAACCCTGGCAGGATTACCTGGCAGGAAAAGCCTGATCCGGTTCAGCACCCGCGCCCCATGGACGACGCCACTGATTGGTCCCCCGCCGGCTACGACCGCGAGGTGATCGACCGCGTCTGGCGGCAGGCAGCAGAGATCCCCGGGAACGATCCGGCGCTCTGGCGCAAGGATGAGTGCGGGGCGTGGATCTACCGGATGGACTACGGGCGGAGGCACTCGGATTTCGGGTGGGAAATCCATGATCCCACGGTGGGCTTGCGCGGTGGCGGGGCGGTTTTATCTCTTCGGCCGCTGCACTGGCAGAATTATCTCGACCGACTCGCCAGCCAGACGCAAAGCCGGGTCACGGCGGATGGACTGCGCAACACCCGCCGGTTGTTCGGCTAGCTCTGATGAGGGGATGGGCCACCCAGGACCCGGGCAGGCCACCGGAAAAGATCATCCCGCTCCCGCAGGAAGCAGGCTTTCTCCATCACTCATTCGTAATTCAACCCTAATGACTCCGGCCCGTCTCGCTGAACTGACCGCTCTCGCCGCCCGCACCGTGGAGGAAATCCGCAACGCGCTGCCCGCTCCGGTGCAGGCCGCCGCCGCCGAGTGCCCCGCAGT
>JAYUWQ010000913.1:0-2877 GCA_043753485.1 bacterium | reverse complement strand
TATTCGAAGCTGCGGTTATAACGGGCCAGCGCCTGATCGCTGGTGGCGGGAACCACGCCGGGATTGATGAAGAGCCCGATGGTGACGGGCATCTGGCCTGCCGCGATGAGGTTGTCAAAAACCACCGGGACCCGCCAGCCGCCATCGCGTTTCACATAACCGCCGCCGTCCTGGAAGATCATCAGGCAGGCGGGTTTGGTGGGATCGTATTGCGCCGGGACATAGACCCAGGCCTCGTGGTCGGCGCCGGGGAAGATGCGGCTGGTGGGGAGGGCGAGCTTTTCCTCCTTGCCGGCCGGCACGCCGGGTTTCGGCAGGGAGTCCGGCCCGAGTTGATAGTCATCCGCCCCGCGGACCTGACAGGTGAAGACGAGGGAGAGGACAGCGGGTAACAGGCGCGGCAGGTGCATGGTGGTCCGGCTGAAACGACGGCGCAGAGGCCGGCCTTTCCCCGGAATGAAGATTTTCGGGGCGGATCCTCAAGCCGGAGTGCGTTGGTTTGTCCACTCCGACGGAAGCTTTGAAAATCTAATTGCGATAGCCACAATGGTCACAGACCCGGATGGCCCACAGCAGGCGATAGCCCCCGGACCGGGTCTGTATTAGCTTACCGCCACAGTTTGAGCACCGCAGTGTATCAGACGCCAATTTTGACGCGATCACCCAAATCAGGAGAAAAACAAAGACCCACGAACGGTCATAGGGAGCCCACACCACCACAAGACCGCTGAGCGTGATCATGAGCTGATAGCGGCGGATTTTATCCATACTCCTGAATTAAATGCCCGGCAGCTCACCGGGCACTCAAGTTGGATTTCCTTTTCGGGAAGGGTGGCCGGAGATGCAACTTAGTGGCTCATGTAATCCAGCTTCGCGGCCGTGGCGGCGACGGCCGGCTCGGCGTCGAGGAGGTCGGCGATGGGGTCCCAGTGGCCGTCGATGAGGACTTCGCGGGCGCTTTCCGGGATGTGCACGGTGAAGTTTTCATCCCCGAAAAAGACGCGGTTCTTTTCCACATCGACGGTGACTTCGAGGGCGGGGTTGGCTTCGATGCGGGAGGCGAGCAGGGCGATGTCCGCGGTGGTGGCGGTGACGCAGGGGATGCCAAGGGTGGTGCAGTTGCCGAAGAAGATCTCCGCAAAGCTTTCCGCGATGACGGCGCGGAAGCCATACCGGTAAAGGGCCTGGGGGGCGTGCTCCCGGGAGGAACCGCAGCCGAAATTGACGCCGGAGAGCAGGATTTTGGCGCCGTTGAAGCGGGGATCGTTCAGGGGATGCACCTTGTTGGTGCCGTCCTCGTTCTTGCGGACATCGTAAAACAGGTATTCACCGAGACCGTCGAAGGTGACGCATTTCATGAAACGGGCGGGAATGATGCGATCCGTATCGATATCGGAACCGGGGACGCAGCAACCAGTTCCGGAAACGGTGAGGACTTTTTCGAGGGCCATGGAAGGGAGAATAGGTGGGGAATGACTAAGGAGGGAACAGACATCTCCTAAAACGGCCTGGGGGCGGCGTAAAGAGGGGAAGCAGCCCCGGGTGGAGCGGCTTCCCCTGGCTGGGATTCTGTCAGGAATCAGGCGGCCGCGCTGGCGGCGTTGTCCGGGAGTTCCATCATGCCGTAGTCGCCGTCCTTGCGGCGGAAGACGATGTTGAGCTGATGGGTCTTCTGATTGAGGAAGACAATAAAAAGGCGCTCTCCGATTTCGAGTTCGGTGATGGCTTCATCCGGATAGAGCGGGCGGATGCGGTAGTTCTCCTTGTGGATGATGAGGGGCTCGACTTCCTCGGTCTCGTGGTTGTCGATGACCTCGGAGTGATAGACGCTTTCATCCATGTGGCGGATGGAACCGTAACGGGGCCGGTTGTTTTTGAGGAGGCGGGTCTGGTGCTTCCGCATGCGGCGGGCGATCTTGCTGATCGTCTCGTCGATGGCGGCATAGAGCACCTCGGAAGTGGAGCTGGCCTCGATGGTGATGTGGTTGGCGCAGAAAAGCACGATTTCGGCAAACTGCCGCTGATGCGTTTGCACGTCGAGAATGACTTTGACCTCGATGATGCGCGGGTAGTCGAGGCGGAGGCTCTCGATTTTTTTCACGGCATAATCACGGATTGCCTCGGTGACCTCCATATGGCGGCCGGTGACAGTGATGTTAAGATCGACATTGACGGTTTGCATTGCTGGCGTGGGTTGGGTTCGTTGTTTCTGACAATCCGGCCGGCCTGGGGCCGCCCGGGGTGGGAGAGTGTTATAGGGGCGTCACATGCTGAATCCTTCGCCCAGGTAAAGTTGACGGCTGAGGGGGTCGTTGACGAGGAATTCCTGGGTGCCTTCCCGGCGGACCTGTCCTTCAAAAATCAGATAGGCGCGGTCCACGATGGAGAGGGTTTCCCGGACGTTGTGGTCGGTGATGAGAATAGCCAGGCCAGCCTCGCTGAGGCTGCGGACAATCTCCTGAATCTCACTCACGGCAATAGGATCAACCCCACTGAAGGGTTCGTCCAGCATTAATAAACTGGGTTCCGTGACGAGGCTGCGGGCGATGGTGAGACGGCGCTTTTCCCCGCCGGAGAGGGTGAGGGCCATGCTCTTACGGATATGGTTGATGCCGAAGCGCTCCAGTAGCCCGTCGCAGCGCTCCCGTTTTTCGGCGCGGGGCAGATCCATCGTCTCCATCACCGCCATGATATTCTCCTCGACCGTCAGCTTGCGGAAGATGGATTCCTCCTGCGGCAGGTAGCCCATGCCGAGGCGGGCGCGTTTGTACATGGGCAGGCTGGTGGCGTCCTCCCCGTTGAAAAGCACCTGCCCGCCATTCGGCACCACGAGGCCGACGATCATGTAGAAGGAGGTGGTCTTGCCCGCGCCGTTGG